>JAYEMI010000077.1:0-26738 GCA_034718015.1 Campylobacterota bacterium
CTTTTTATTAGACTATTATAATATAAAAAAGCTTTGTTTGAATTGATTTTATGGGCTTTGTTGGAGTTTATTAGATTGTTGCTTGGAGGAGGCACTCGGAGTCGAACCGAGGGTCAAGGATTTGCAATCCAATGCATTAGCCACTTTGCTATGCCTCCATTAAAAAGTACGGAATTATAATTGTTTTTAACTTAAACTTTGGTTTAATAAATCATTTCTTTTATTTTTTTTGGATATTATACATTAATTAATTAACTACTAGGGATTTTTACTATGACTAAAACACAATTTATGACAGATGTACAAAAAATATATGACTATATAACTACAAGAAAAGATGAGATAAATTCACTTTATAGATATCTTGAAACTAAACAATTTGATAAATTAACTATTATAGATGAATTTGTACTATTTTTAAACTTAAATATGAATGATGATTTAAGAGTTGCATTAGTTACAAGAGTTGTTAGTTTAAGAGATGATAGTATGGTTCAGGTTCTTAAAAAACTTTCTAAAACAGATGAACAAATCATTGAAATACAAGAGTTAGCTTATCAATTTGTTAAAAACTATTGGCTTGATATTCATCATGATACACTTGAATTTATAACTTCAAATAATCTTTTAACACCTTTTTATCAAGAAGTGTTCAAGGGAGTTTATGGTGTAGGACTTGCTATGAGTGAATGGCAAAGTTCTTGGACAAAAGAGATTATAAATGGAGTAAACAAAGAGTTATTAGAAAAGTTTGATGGAGATAATGAAAAGGTTATGAAATATCTTGAAGATAACAACCTTTTTGATAAAGGTCATGATGGACTAGATGCTGATAGAAGCTATTCAATGCTTATAAAAAAAGATGATGGATATGAGAGTGCTTCTTATATAGTAGCATTTAAAAAAGAGGTTACTAAGACTATTGATGCATTAGAGGAGTTTGTTGATAGTATAATAGAACTAGAAGATGATATTTATAATCAAAAGTGGCAATATGTTCAGTATATTCAATCAATTATAACTGCATTAGCTGAAAAAAGATGTGATATGCTTGTTTCAAAATGGGCAGATGTTGATAGAGCTTGGATGAAGATAACAACACCTATTCAAATGGGTCATCCTTTAGAGTATTATGAGGATCATTTTAGAAAGGCAGTTGCTTTAGAGTGGGATATAAGACTTACAAATCCAAGTTTACAAAATAACAATGATAGGGTAGAAAAAATCAAATCTATGTTTGAAAAAATTCATTCAACTATAAATAGTAAAAACAATGTCAATTATCAAGATATTTATGATTTCTCTTTAAAAAGTTTAGATAAAGTTCAATTATACTTAGGTCGTCCTGCACAATTTTTTGCAGCAGAGTTTAATGGTTTGTTTTCAGCTCAAGTTGTACCAAATGATGAGATAGTTTCAAAAGAAGATGGTAAAAAAATATTTGCTTTTAGTGATGAGATACTGCAAGGGCAAAGAGCAAAACCATTTTTAAAATTATCAACTGAAATCTTAGGTCAAGATTTTTTAACAAAGGATAGAGAGTTTTTATTTAAGCAAACAGAATCTTGGCATAAGGTTTATGATATTACTACAATAGGACATGAGTTTGGTCATATTTTATGGTGTGATGATGAAACTGAAACTGTTATGAATAAAACAGCAAATTTTAAAAATATAGAAGAGTTCAAAGCAACAACAGGTGGCTTAGTCTCTTTTTTCTTAGATGAAAACAGTGATGAAAAAGCTTTAGAGGAGTTTGTACTTAGTGATACTATAAAAAGAGCTGTAGGACTTATTGGGTGGATGGAGGTTGATGAAGTTCAGCCATATTATTGTGAGGGACTTATCCACCTTAATGGATTATTTAATAGTGGTGTATTATCTTGGGATAAAGAGAATCAAAAGTTAACAATAGATCAAAATAGTGATAAATTAAACTGTTTAAAACAATGGTATATTGATACATACACATCATTAGCAACTCACTATTTAGATAAAAAAGATGCAACAGAGTTTTTAAATAGATATGCTGTAAAAAACGATAAATACTTTACTAGTGTAGATGAAGATATAGCTAATTTTATAGAATATTATTTTAACAGATACAAAGAGATTGGTCAAGAGCTTGATGAAAGTGACAAAAAAGAGAACTATATAATATAAATGTCAAAAAAATCATTTTCTTTAATTGAGATTATTTTTGTAATATCTATAGCCGTAATTATAGCTATGGTAGCAATACCTAAGCTTGGAAGTAGTTTAGATAAAGCAAATATGGTAAAAATAAAAAGTGATGTTGCACTTATAAGAGATGGTTTATCTCAATATGAAGATAAAATGATATTATCAAATGAATCAACTGCTCTTGATAGTTTAGAAGATAGTGAAGATATCCTATTTGATAAAATTCTTCAATATCCAATAGTGTCTTCAACTGAACAAAAAAGCCTATCTTGGTCTAAACTATCTAATTCCTCTTATCAAGTGTGGATAACCTCAAGTGAAAGTTTAATATTTAATTATAATAAAGATGATTTTACTTTTGACTGTAATTTTGATGATAACTATTGTGAGGAGCTTACTCAGTAATGTATTATTTTGAAGTAACACTATTAAAGTCTCCATTAGCACCATTGACTTACCAAAGTTATGAAGACATAAAAATAGGAACTTTAGTAGAGGTGCAGCTTCAAAGAAGAGTAAAATTACAAGAGGGTGTAGTGATTTCAAAAGTTGATAAACCATCTTTTAAGTGTACAGAGATATCAAATATTACAAATAAATACTATGATACAAAGATGATTGAAACTTCTAACTTTATTTCAAAATATTATGTATGTAGTATTGGCGAGGCTTTAAGTGTTTATATTCCATTTTATAAAGTAGATGAAATAGATGATTTTGAATCTATATCATCAGGAATTGTTTTATCCTCACAACAACAAAAAGCTTATGATTTTATACAACAAAATAATACTTGTTTGTTATTTGCAAATACAGGAAGTGGTAAAACAGAAGTTTATATAAAAGCTATAGAAAATATTATAAATAAAAATAAACAAGCTTTACTTTTAATACCAGAGATTTCACTTTCAGCTCAAATACAAATAAGACTAAAAAAAGTTTTTAAAGATAGTGTTGCTATATGGCACTCTAAAATCACAAAAAAAAATAAAGAAAAAATTATAGAGGGTATTTTAAATGGTTCAATAAAAGTAATAGCAGGTGCTAGATCTGCTTTATTTTTACCTTTTAAAGAGTTGGGGATTATTATAGTTGATGAGGAGCATGATGATTCATATAAAGCTGATAACAAGCCACGATTAAATGTAAAAGATCTATCTATATATATTGGAAAAAAATACGATACTCAAGTTATACTTGGTAGTGCAACACCTAGTCTTAGCAGTTTTTACAAAATACCATACTTTAGAATAACTCAAACATATTTTGACTCTACTAAAGATATCTCTTATGATAGCTCACCACTTAGTTTAAATGATAATATAACTAGAAAAATAGAAGATACAATAACTAACAATAAACAAGTTATAGTATTTTTACCTACAAGGGCAAACTTTAAATATCAAATATGCAAAGATTGTGGAAAGTCAGTTGAATGTCCATTTTGTTCAGTGAGTTTAAGTCTTCATAAAAATAAAAATGCTCTACAGTGTCACTATTGTAACTACACTCAAAGCATACCGAAATTTTGCCCCTCATGTAAAACAGGAATAATTGAAAATTATAGATTAGGTACAGCAGAAGTTTATGAACAGTTGCAAAATATATTTCCCAATAATGTAGTAGAGAAGTTTGACAGAGATAGTATAACTACGCAAACAAAATTAAAAAAAGTACTAAAAGATTTTAATGATAACAAAATAGATATTTTAGTAGGAACTCAAATGCTTTCAAAAGGGCATGATTATCATAATGTTACTCTAGCAGTCGTTTTGGGTATAGATTCGGTTTTAAATATGACAAGTTATAAAGTTAGAGAAAAAGCTCTATCTTTACTTATACAAATAGCAGGAAGAAGTGGAAGAAAAGGGTATGGTGAGGTATTAATCCAAACTAAAAATGAGGAGTTTTTTAATCATTATTTATCTTGTAATGATTATGAAGATTTTTTAAAAGATGAATTGCTTTTACGAGATAAGATATATCCCCCTTATGTGCGACTAGCAAAAGTGATATTTAGTCATAAAAATGCTTTTATAGCAAAAAAAGAGCTTGATTTTTATGTGCAAAACTTCATAAAAGAGCAGGGGATTGAGGTGATTGGTTTTGGAGAGAGTGGTATATTTAAAATAGCAAATAAATATAGATATGAAGTGTTACTTCGTTCACAAAACCCCCAAAAACTTTTAACTGTATTACATAAAATAAAAAGCACTATTGCTAGTATAGATATGGATATTTTATATTAACTGTAAACATCGATCCATTTTCGACATTTTTTACAGATATTCCACCATTGTGTTTTTTAATAATTTGACTTGACATATATAGTACAATACCTGTACCTTTACCTTCAGATTTTGATGTTACATTTGCTTCAAAAATATTATCTATAATATGTTTAGGTATTCCACCTGCGTTATCTGATATCTCTAAAATAACTTTATTTTCATTTTTATAAAGTTTAAATCGTATCTTTCTATTATCAATATTATTTTCTACAAATGCATCTTTTGAGTTTGAGATGAGATTTAAAATTAGGTGTTTAAATTCATTTTCAATCCCATCTATCTCGATATTTTCTTCAATATCTTTCTCTATTTCAATTTTATATTTTAACATCTCATCTTTTACTAGAAGTAGCACTTTGTCTATTATAAGTGGAATAGAGAAAGCTTTTTTTTGTTTATCTGGTCTTAAAAATGTTCTAAACTCATCAAGTGTATTTTGCATATGAGATGTTTGCGAGATAATATCAGAAGATAGTTTTTCACAATATTCTTTGTTGATATTGTTGTCTTCATAGTCATATCTTAACATATCTATTCTCATGTTGATTATATTTAGAGGTTGTTTCCACTGATGTGCTACTGCATCAATCATCTCACCCATTGAAGCTAGCTTTGATTGATAGGCAAGTGTTTTATCTTTTTGTCTTAGTATATCTACTTGCTCTTGTACTTTTTGCTCAAGATTTATTTTATACTGGTATAGTTCCTCTTTGTTTTTTAACTTATCAATTGTTTTATATATAACCTCTGTAAATTGTTTTATCTCTAGAGGTCTTATGATAAAACCATCGATTCCAAGTTTAATTAACTCTGTAAAATCATAAATATTAGTAGTTGAAGATATAGGTAAAATGGTGATATGCTTACTAACATCTCGAATTCTTGTAATAAGCTCAATACCATGAAGTTTAGGTAGGTTTAATCCAGTTACAATTAGGTCATATTTTTTGAGGTTAAAATACCTTAGTGCCTCTTCACCATCATAAACTATATCAATATTTGAGAAAAATATCGTTAGTAGTTCCATGCTCTCTTGTATATCGCACTCAACACATTTAACAAACAACACTCTTACTTTATGTGAAAAATTTGTAATCTCATCAGTTATTTTATATGGCATATCTGACACCTTTAATTATTGTATTGGTTTGATTATATCATTTATAACCAAAATATAGTGCATATAAAGATATAGATATTGTTATTCCTCTTGGGTTACTAAAGCTAAGTTGGTTAAAGAATATTTTTGAAGAATATCAAGTATTTTAACTACTCTTTCATATTTTACATCTTTGTCTATTCTTACAATTATAGGTTTGTCTATTTTAGTTACATTAGATAGTTTGATATCTAAATCATTAAGAGATATGATTTTCCCTAGATATGCAATACTGTTTGTTGAGAGTTCTATATTTAACTGTTTTATCTCTACTTTTAACTCTTTAGCACTAGAGCCTGGTAAATCAAGGTTTAAAACTAACTCCTCTTTTTTAAATACTGAACTTACTATAAAAAAGATAAGTAAAATAAAAACTACATCAATCAGTGGAGTTATATCAGGAGTGAGTAGTTCTCTTCTTTTTCTCATATTATTTTATATTATTAAGTACTTCTTTTTCAAGTCTTAACTCAAGATTATCTAAAGTACCTACAAAATAGTTATAACCCATATAGTGAGGAATGGCAACAATTAAACCAGCAACTGTAGTAATAAGGGCTATACTAATACCACTTGAGAACACTGTAGGGTCACCAAGTCCTAGATGACTAATACTATCAAAAGAATTAAGAATACCTACAATAGTCCCAAGTAGTCCAATAAGAGGAGATAAAGAAGCTATTATTTTTACAGTATTTAATCCAAATTCGTACTTTTTTACTTTTAAAAGTACAGTTGATTGTATTTGAGCTACTTCAAAATCTTTTGTTAGTTTTAAGTCATTGATTATATCTTTTGTGATATTTGGTATATTTCTTTTTACATATATAAGAACAATAGACTTCCAAAACATAATAGTAAATCCAACTATATTCATAGCTATTAGGATATATACTATTATTCCACCTCTTTGGATATAGTCAATTAGTTCCATTATTTAACTATACTTAAAAACTCTTTTGGATTTTTATACCCAATAATTCTTTTGTTTTTTTCCTCAACACCATCTTTATAAAAAATAAGTGCAGGTGGTCCAAAAAGGTTGTATTTTTTCATTAGCTGTTTATCATCATCACTATTTTTTGTAACATCAATTTTTATTAAAAGATATTTTGATAGCTCATTTTTAACTGTTGTATCTGTAAATGTGATATTATCAAGCTCTTTACAACTAACACACCATGTAGCCCAAAAGTCAACCATTACTGGTTTATTTGAGTGTGCTACTACTTTTTCAAGTTCAGCTACGGTTGTAACATATTGGAATTTTAGTTTATCTTCTTGTTTAGAGGAGTTTAAAGTATACATCATAAGAAGTGTTGTTGCGATCATTAAAAACCCTGCAAACATTCGACCAACTTTATTTCCTTTTTTAAGTAAATAAAATGAACTACCCATACCTAAGATTGCAAAAAGTGCAACTGTAGCCATAAATGGTATGATTCTTTCAAGCATCCAAATAGCAATAGCTAACATCACTACACCAAACACTTTTGATACTGTTGTCATCCAACCACCAGGTTTTGGCATATATTTTCCAGCTCCAATACCAATAGCTAATAAAGGTAATCCCATACCAATACTCATAACAAAAAGTGCAGCACCACCAAGAAGTGCATCACCTGTTTGTCCTATATATACTAAAGCTCCTGCTAAAGGTGGTGCTACACAAGGTCCAACAATCAGTGCAGACAAGAATCCCATAATTGCAACACCAACAAAACTACCTTTTTTACTATTTGAATCACTTGCTTTATTTATTTTAGACATCCATGAATTTGGTAATCCTATCTCATAAAACCCAAACATCGAAAAAGCTAATGCTACAAAAATAGCAGAAAAACTAACTATCACATAAGGGTTTTGAAGCATAGCTTGTATATTTGCTCCAAATACTCCAGCAAGTACCCCAGCAACTGTATATGCAACACTCATAGATAGTACATAGACAAGTGATAACATAAACCCTTTAGATGAAGACATTTTTCCACCAGAAGCTGTTGTTTGTTGTACAATAATGCTTGATAAAATTGGAATCATAGGAAAAATACAAGGTGTCAAAGCTAAAAGTAATCCAAAACCAAAAAATGTTGCAAGGATTAAAAGTGTATTTCCACCTTCTAGTGTAGCAGTAATTGTATCTGTCTCATTTAAAACAATCTCTTTTTTTTCTTCTGTTTCACTATTAGTAGAAGCTACATTATTAGATTTGTTTTTCTCTGTAGTAGTGTTTTGTGAAGTAAATGTTTCACTCATAGGTGAATAGCAAAGTCCAGCTTTTGAACACCCTTGATATTCAAACTCTATAGTATATGGAACGTCTCCTATTTTTGATTTTATTAAATTATCTGGTACTGTTATTACTAAAGGGCTAAAGTGTACCATAAAGTCATGATAATCAACAGGCTCTTTAATATTTAACTCTTTTGTAATATCAATATTGTTTGGATTTATTGTAACTTTTAAATACTCATCATAAACATAGATTGAATCATCTAGCTCTAGATTAAATACAACACCATTGGTATCTTTGCTTACACTTGCTTTAAAAGCATCTTCTGGATTTAAAAAATCATTGTTAGCAAACAATGAACCAATAAACAAAAATACAATAAGTAGATTTTTCATTAATTTTACCTTTGATTTAAAATAGTGGTGTATATTATCAAAAAAAGATTAATAGAATATGAATTTAAAATTGTACATTTGATGTCAGTTTAAGTTGTTTTTTTATTTGATACTAAAGTGGAAAATCCACTTCAGTGCTTTAGTTATTTTGCTTTTTGTAGTGCTTGGATAACTTGCTCTAAATTTTCTTTTGGAATATGAACTTTCCATTCAACTTCATCACCAACTAGTGATATTCCAATACTAGTTACTGTAGCAGTATTTTCACCATATGGATTTTCAATATTAGCTATACTAATTGTACCCTTTTTTGTTCCAGATAACTCAATTGTTTCAATTTGTGTTGTGTTTGACATATTTGTTCCTTAGTTTTATTTTGAAAATATGATAGCATAAAAAATATTATGTTACAATTCCAAAAGATTAAAATGAAAGATATATTATGAGTAAAGAACGTTTAAAAAGTTTTATAGGATTTGGAGTTGCTGGTAATTTTGCACATCATTTAGAACAAGCTGGAGAAGCTAGTGATTTTGTTGATGTGAAAGTTGATGATGTTGATGCACCAAAAGGGATATTTCCTTTTTATTTACCTTTTGGTGATACATTTTTAGGTACATACCCATTGTCAAGTACTATTATAAATCATCCAAGAACTAAAGATGGTAATCTTCAAATGGAACCGGAAGTTGCACTTATATGTGAACTAATATATGAAAATGAAAAAGTAATAGATGTTATCCCAAACTTTTTTACAGCATACAATGATTGTAGTATTAGAAAAGACAATGCAAAAAAAATTAGTGAAAAGAAAAATTGGGGTGAGGAAACAAAAGGGATATCAACACATATAGTTCCAATAGATAATTTTGAAGAGGGTGGAGTACTTGATAATTATCATATTGTATCATTTTTAAAAAGAGATGGTATTGTTTATCAATATGGGGAAGATAGTGCTGTTGTTACATATAATTATTTTCATACGAAGTTAAAAAATTGGATAATAGATAAATTAAATACTCAAAAAGATAATGGACCATTAGAAGATTTAAATTTACATTTAAAAAACTCAAGTTATCCAGAGGGTATGATTATAAGTATTGGTGCTACAAGCTATACATCTTTTGGCCAGAGTACATTTTTAGAAGTAGGTGATGAGGTATTTGTGTATATATACAATAAAAATAGGTATACATTAGATGATATAAACAATCATATAAAAAGTGAAGATAAAAAGCAGTTAGATAATTGTTCGTATCTTCATCAACATGTAGTATAAAGAATTATTTTGAATATTGATAAAAATGAAAAACTTAGAATACTGGGAAAAGGAAAAACAGCACTTTCAATAAAAGAAAAATATCAAGAAGCTAGTTTATTTGATGACAATGATAAAAATATATATGATATCACAAGTGAAGAGATCACAGTAGTAAGTCCAGGGATTCCTCCTCATAACTATTTAGTAAAAAATAGCAAAAATATTATAAGTGATTACGATCTATTTTTAAATGATTCAATATACTCAATATGGATAAGTGGAACAAACGGTAAAACTACAACAACACAAATGTTGTATCAACTACTAAAAGAAGAGGGTTTTGGTTGTGGAGGAAACATAGGTACACCACTTGCCAAAATAAAAGATATAGATAAGTTAATTTTAGAAACATCATCATTTACTTTACACTATACAAACAATGCAAAACCAAATATTTATATACTATTACCAATAAGCGAAGATCATATATATTGGCATGGGGATTTTAAAAGTTACGAAGATGCAAAATTAAAGCCTCTTAGAAACATGTTAAAAAGTGATATAGCCATAATCCCTTTTAAATATAAAAATATAAATACTAATGCACAAGTGTACTATTATAAAGATACAATTGACTTAGCAAAACAGTTTGAGATAAATCTAGGTCTAGTCTCTTTTAAAGAACCATTTTTACAAGATGCAATTTTAGCATTAGCCGTAGCAAAAATATATACAAATAAAATAGACTATAAAAATATAAATAGGTTTAAACAAGATGCTCATAAATTAGAAGAGTTTAAAGATGCCAAAAATAAATTATGGGTAGATGATAGTAAAGCAACAAATATAGATGCAACAATAAATGCACTAAAAGTATATAAAGATAAATATATATATCTGATTCTAGGTGGAGATGATAAAGGTGTAGAGCTTGAATCATTATTTGAAGAATTAAAAAAATATGAAGTTTTTTGCTATTTTATAGGAAGTAACAGTAAAAGATTAGAGGAATATGCTTTAAAATATGATATAAATAGTACTAAAACAGATAAAATCGAAAAAGCAGTAGAGTTAATGTCAAAAATAAAACCTTCAGACAACTCAGTATTTATGCTATCTCCAGCTGCTGCATCTTTGGATCAATTTGAATCATACAAGCATAGAGGGGATCAATTTAAGATATTTGTAAATTCTTTTAATAATTAAGACTATTTTAAGCATCACTTGTATATAATTTCGTCACAAAAACAAAGAGAGGCTCGGTAGCTCAGTCGGTAGAGCAAAGGACTGAAAATCCTTGTGTCGACGGTTCGATTCCGCCCCGCGCCACCATTTGTTTATTAAAGTCTATTTAATAGGTTTTAATAAACAAGCTTTGTTTTTTATGCTTCAGTAGCTCAGCTGGTAGAGCAGCTGATTTGTAATCAGCAGGTCGTAGGTTCAAGTCCTATCTGAAGCTCCATTTATAATGTTAAAGTGTTCATCTTATTAAGAGATCAGCGCACACCAGTTTTATTGGTGGGATTGGAGAGTGGTCAAATCCTGCGGATTGTAAATCCGCCGCCTACGGCTTCGAAGGTTCAAATCCTTCTCCCACCACCATTTTAAAATTGCGGGAGTAGCTCAGTTGGCTAGAGCTTCTGCCTTCCAAGCAGATTGTCGCGAGTTCGAGTCTCGTCTCCCGCTCCATTTTTACACTGGAGCTGTCTAGCATACGAACATTTCGTAACAAACAGTAATCAATAAATTTTATTTATTTCATCCAAATGTAAAACATTTTATTTTTAATTCAGCTAATTTTAGTTAAAATTCGCCCACGTAGCTCAGGGGTAGAGCACTTGCTTGGTAAGTAAGAGGTCGTAAGTTCAAGTCTTATCGTAGGCTCCACTTATATGAGTAACTATAAAAAATAATAAATATATCCCTTTGAATAGATTAGCTTATGGCTTATCTGCTCAGAGGGTAACAAATAAATCTTAAGGAAAAATTATGGCAAAAGAAAAATTCGAACGAAGCAAACCGCATGTTAACATCGGTACAATTGGTCACGTTGACCACGGTAAAACTACTTTAACAGCAGCAATTTCTGCAGTTTTAACAGCAAAAATGGGTGGAGAGATGATGGATTATGATGCTATCGATAACGCTCCAGAAGAAAGAGAAAGAGGTATTACAATTGCCACTTCTCATATTGAGTATGAAACAGAAACTAGACATTATGCTCACGTTGATTGTCCAGGACATGCTGATTACGTTAAAAACATGATTACAGGTGCTGCTCAAATGGATGGTGCTATTCTTGTAATTGCTTCAACTGATGGTCCTATGGCACAAACTAGAGAGCATATCTTACTTTCTAAGCAAGTTGGTGTACCTTACATCGTTATCTTTATGAACAAAGAAGATCAATTAGATGATGAAGATAAAGAAGAGATGTTAGAACTTGTTGAGATGGAAATTAGAGAATTACTTTCTGAGTATGACTTCCCAGGTGATGATACTCCAATTATTGCTGGTTCTGCATTCCAAGCACTAGAAGAAGCTAAAGCTGGTAACTTCTCTGTATGGTCTGAAAAAATTATGGAACTAATGGATGCTGTTGATACATACATCCCAACTCCTACAAGAGAAACAGATAAGTCTTTCTTAATGCCTGTTGAAGATGTTTTCTCAATTGCTGGTAGAGGTACAGTTGTAACTGGTGCTATCTCTCAAGGTACTATTAAATTAGGTGAAGAGATTGAAATCGTTGGATTAAAAGATACTCAAAAAACTACTGTAACAGGTATTGAGATGTTTAGAAAAGAGATGGATTTCGCTGAAGCTGGTGATAATGCAGGTCTTTTATTAAGAGGTATCAAAAAAGAAGATGTTGAAAGAGGTCAAGTATTAGTTGTTCCTGGTTCAATAACTCCACACACAAAATTTAGATGTGAAACATATATCCTATCTAAAGAAGAGGGTGGAAGACATACTCCATTTTTCTCAGGATATAGACCACAGTTTTATGTAAGAACTACAGATGTTACTGGTTCTTGTACACTTCCAGAAGGTACAGAGATGGTTATGCCTGGTGATAATGTTGAGATGACTGTTGAATTAGTTGCTCCAGTTGCACTTGAAAAAGGTACTAAGTTTGCTATTAGAGAAGGTGGTAGAACTGTTGGTGCTGGTGTTGTTGCTGAGATCATTGAGTAGTCTGTAATGGGTGATAGAATAAAAATAGGTTTAAAATGTGAAGAGAGTGGAGACATTAACTACACAACAATGAAAAACCCTAAAACTCATACTGAAAAGTTTGAAGTAAAAAAATATAGTCCAAGACTAAAAAAACACACAACACATAAAGAGATTAAGTTAAAATCTTAATCTCAACCTTGATAAAGTAAAGTTTAATCACTTTGCTTTATCTCTTCAATTAGGCCAATAGCTCCAATGGTAGAGCACCGGATTCCAAATCCGGGTGTTGGGGGTTCGAGTCCCTCTTGGCCTGCCATTTCAATAATTTTAAATGCTAAGTATTAATTTTTAATTTTTAGCATTTAACATTTAAAAAATTAGATAGGATTTTATTTTGAATAAACTAAGTTTATATTATAAACAGGCAAAAGACGAACTACATAAAGTAATATTTCCAATTAAAGAACAAGTAAAAAGTGCTTATTTGTCTGTTTTTATAGTGGTTACAGTTATATCATTATTTTTAGCGCTTATTGATTCAATAATGTCAGTAAGTTTATCTTCAATCATGAATTAGGAAAGGTGTAGATAATGGCACACAATTGGTACGCAATACAAACGCATTCAGGAAGTGAATTAACAATAAAAAGAGCATTAGAGAAATTGTCTGATGATATGGAAGATGGAAGAATAGAACAGGTTTTAGTACCAACAGAAGATCTTATTGAGATTAAAAAAGGTAAAAAAACAGTTGTAGAGAAACCATTATATTCAGCATATGTTTTTGCAAGAATTGATCTTGATACAGCATTATGGCATGCAATACAATCTATGCCAAAAGTTGGTAGATTTATTGGTGAATCTAAAAAACCATCACCTTTATCTGAAAAAGATATTAATCAAATTTTAGAAAAAGTCAACAACAGAGCAGCTGCTAAACCTAAAGTTTCATTTGATATAGGCGAGATGCTTAGAATCAAAGAGGGTTCTTTTGCAAACTTTAATGGATTAGTTGAGTCTTTTGATATGACTTCAGGAATGTTAAAATTAAATGTTTTGATTTTTGGAAGAAATACACCTGTTGAGATATCATACTCACAAGTTGAGCGAGTAGAATAGTCAATATATTTGCTAGTGCTAAGTGCTAAGGTGAATAATTTAACTCACTTTAGCACTTAGCACATCTGCTAAACAATAATTATATATCATCTTAATTTATTTAGAATGATATACAGAAAATAAGGAAAAAAAATGGCAAAAAAAGTACAAGGAATTTTAAAACTACAAATACCTGCTGGTGCTGCTAATCCATCACCACCTGTTGGACCTGCACTAGGACAAAGAGGTATTAACATTATGGAGTTTTGTAAAGCATTTAATGAAAAAACAAAACAAAATGCAGGTTTTAAAATACCAGTAGAGATTACAGTTTATAATGATAAAAGTTTTACTTTTGTAACAAAACAACCACCAATGAGTGAATTGATTATGAAAGCTGCAAATATTAAAAAAGGTTCTGATAATCCTTTAAAAAATAAAGTAGCAAAATTAACTCAAGATCAAGTTATGGATATAGTTAAACAAAAAATAGCTGACTTAAATACAAATGATGAAGCACAAGCTGCTAAAATTGTAGAAGGTCAATGTAGAAGTATAGGAATTGAAGTAGCGTAATCTATTTTAATTTAGTTTAGTCAAAATACCACCAGACTTAAAAAGTGGTAGCAAATAAATAATATTCGCGGAGAAAAAAATGAGTAAAAGATATAAATCTTTATTAGAAAAAGTAGATACAACAAAAGAGTATACATTAGCAGAATCAGTAGCATTAATTAAAGAATTAAAGTCAACAAAATTTGATGAAACAGTAGATTTAGCATTAAATATGAATGTAGATCCAAGACATGCAGATCAGATGATTAGAGGAGCAGTAGTTCTTCCTAATGGTACTGGTAAAACTGTTAGAGTTGCAGTATTTGCTAAAGGTACTAAGATGGACGAAGCAAAAGCAGCAGGTGCTGATATTGTAGGTAATGATGATTTAGTTGAATCAATTCAAGCTGGTAATATAGACTTTGATGTTTTAATTGCAACTCCAGATACAATGGGATTAGTTGGTAAAATAGGTAGAATACTTGGACCAAAAGGTTTAATGCCAAATCCTAAAACAGGTACAGTTACTATGGATGTAACTAAAGCTGTAACAGATTCTAAAGGTGGAAAAGTTACATATAGAGTAGATAAAAAAGGAAACATCCATGCAGGTGTTGGAAAAGTTTCTTTTTCTGCTGAAGCTTTAGCTGAAAACATCTCAACTATTATGGCTGCAGTAAATAAAGCAAAACCATCTACTGCAAAAGGTAGATATGTAACAAAAGCTGCTATATCATTAACAATGAGCCCATCAGTTACAATTGATCCATTAGAGATGATGGACGTAAAATAATTTTAAATATTAGAGTTGGAATTATTCAACTCTAATTTATTTTAATATTCAATAGTGAAGATTATTTATCTTTACTTTTGAGTGTTTTGAATGCACTACATTAAAACTGAAGACAGCCGGTTAAATATTTTTTAATATTTTATAATACCTGCCGAAGTTCTACTGTTTTGGAAGGAGGAATATATGACTAAATTACAAAAAAATGAGATTATTGAATCATTAACTAATGAATTTAAAACTTCTGAAGCTATTGTAGTTGCAGATTATAGAGGTACATCGCATAAAGCGTTAGAGTCTTTAAGAGTTGCAGCTGCTGAAATTGGAGCTAAAGTTCAAGTTGCTAAAAATTCACTTGCTGGTATTGCTATAAAAAATGCTGAAAAAGAAGAATTGACTTTAGATGGTACAAATATTTTTATCTGGTCTGAAGATCAAATATCAGCTTGTAAAGTTGCAGATAAATTTGCAACAGCAAACAAAGATACTTTTACTATTAAATCTGGTATTATCGAAGGTAAAGCTGCAGATGCTGCAACTGTTAACCAATTCGCTAAATTACCTGGTAGAGAAGAATTACTTGGTATGCTTGCATCTGTATGGATGGGACCTGTTAGAAACTTTACTGTTGGTCTTGACGCACTTAGAATTAAAAAAGAAGAAGACGCAGCATAAGCTGTTAATAAAATTAAAATAATTATTATATAAGGAATTATTATGGCAATCTCTAAAGAAGATGTATTAGAATATATTTCAGGTTTAAGCGTATTAGAGCTTTCTGAATTAGTAAAAGAATTTGAAGAAAAATTTGGTGTATCTGCTACACCTGTTGCAGTAGCTGGTGCTGCTGGTGGTGCTGCTGAAGCTGCTGAAGAAAAAACAGAATTTAATGTAGTAATTAAAGATGCTGGAGCTAAAAAAATTAATGTAATTAAAGCTATTAGAGGTTTAACAGGTTTAGGTCTTAAAGAAGCAAAAGCAATGGCTGAAGAAGCTGGAGCAGTAGTTAAAGAAGGTATCTCTAAAGAAGATGCTGAAGCTGCAAAAACTGAATTAGAAGCTGCTGGAGCAGTTGTAGAATTAGTTTAATTATTAATTTAATTTATAATTCACTTGATATTAATGCTCTGTAAATCTACAGAGCATTAGTCATTTAAAGTAAATAAGCATTTTAACCTATGTATGTGATTTGATTATGTATAGGTTAGAATGTTTCTTCTGTTTATAAACATTTATAACATAAAATAAGAAAGGCTCATATGTTAAATTCATTAAAATCTGGAAATAGATTAAGAGTTGATTTTGGTAAAAATCCACAAAAGATTGATATCCCTAATCTATTACAATTACAACAAAGTAGTTATGACAATTTTCTAATGGTTGGTCACGAAGATAGAAGTGGTGCAGGTATAGAAAAAGTATTTAAAGCATCATTCCCTATTCAAGATTCACAAAATAGATTTACAATAGATTATTTAAATAGTGAGGTTGGAAAACCAAAATATACTGTTTCGGAGTCTATGGTAAGAGGATTAACATTTTCAATCCCTTTAAGAATTAATGTTAGATTAACTCTTTGGGATTTAGATGAAAAAACTGGAGAGAGAATCGGAGTAAAAGATATAAAAGAGCAATCTTTATATATTAGAGAGATACCTTTAATGACGGAAAGAATTTCTTTTGTTGTTAACGGTGTTGAAAGAGTTGTTGTAAATCAACTTCATAGATCTCCAGGTGTAATTTTTAAAGAGGAAGAAGCTGCTACTGTATCAAATAAGCTGATATACACAGGTCAAATTATTCCAGATCGTGGTTCATGGTTATATTTTGAATATGATGCAAAAGATATACTTTATGTAAGAATAAATAAAAGAAGAAAAGTACCTGTAACTATAATGTTAAGAGCTCTTGATTATTCTAAAGAAGAGATTATAAAACAATTTTATCCTATAGTAAATATACAGATAAAAAACAATAAATTTTTAACTGAATTTAGAGCTGAAGATTTTACAGGAAAAGTGGAATTTGATTTAATTGATGATAAAGGTAATTTAATCATCGCTGCAGGAAAAAGACTTACTACTAGAAAAGCAAATGCCTTAGCTGAAGGTGGATTAAAGTTTGTAGAATATCCTGTTGAATTATTAATGGAAAGACATACATCAAATGTTATTTTTGATCCAGAATCAGGGGAAGTTTTATTTGATGCACTAACTCAACTAGATGATTTAAAATTAAAGAAACTTTTAGATTTAGGGTTTGATAATTTTGACATTGCTAATGATTTAGCAGAAGGTGTTGATGATTCAATTATTAATGCTTTTAAAGCAGACTTTGAATCAATTAAGTTGTTAAAACAAACAGAACAAATAGAAGATGAAAATGATCTTTGTGCTATAAGAATATACAAAGTAATGAGACCAGGTGAACCTGTAACAAAAGAAGCTGCAAAAGATTTCATTAAAAAACTATTTTTTGATCCAGAAAGATATGACTTAACAAAAGTTGGTAGAATGAAAATGAACCACAAGTTAGGTGTAAATGTACCAGAATATATTACAGTATTAACTCATGAAGATATAATTAAAACTGTAAAATATCTTATTAAAGTAAAAGCTGGTCATGGTCATGTTGATGATAGAGATCACTTAGGAAATAGAAGAATTAGATCTATTGGTGAGTTATTATCAAATGAGTTACATGCAGGTTTAATTAAAATGCAAAAAGCAATTAGAGATAAAATGACTACTTTAAGTGGTACATTAGAAGATCTAATGCCACATGATTTAATTAATTCTAAAATGATAACTTCAACTATTACAGAATTTTTTACTTCTGGGCAACTTTCTCAATTTATGGATCAAACGAATCCATTATCAGAAGTTACACATAAAAGAAGACTTTCTGCACTTGGTGAGGGTGGACTTGTAAAAGAGAGAGCTGGATTTGAAGTTAGAGATGTTCATCCAACTCACTATGGAAGAATTTGTCCTGTTGAAACACCAGAGGGTCAAAATATTGGACTTATTAATACACTTTCAACTTATTCAAAAGTAAATGATCTTGGATTTATTGAAACACCTTATAAAAAAGTTATAGATGGTTTAGTTACTGATGAGATTGAATATTATACAGCAACTCAAGAAGAGGGTAAAGTTATTGCTCCTGGTTCTACAAAACTATCTAAAGATGGAAAAATTGTAGAGTCTTTAATAGAAGCAAGAACTGATGGTGAGATTATGCTAGTTGAATCATCAAAAGTTGAATTAATTGATATCTCATCAGCTATGGTTATGGGTGTTGCAGCTTCTTTAATTCCATTTTTAGAGCATGATGATGCAAATAGAGCACTAATGGGTTCTAATATGATGAGGCAAGCAGTACCACTTCTTAGACCAAACGCTCCTTTTGTAGGAACTGGTTTAGAGAAAACTGTTGCTAGAGATTCATGGGCAAGTATTAAAGCAAACAGAGCTGGAGTCGTTGAAAAAGCTGATGCTAGAAATGTTTTTATTAAAGGTGAAGATGAAACAGGTGCATTTATTGATCACTATATTTTAAGTAAAAATGCAAGAACAAATAATAATACAACTTTTGGTCAAAGAGCAAGTGTCAAATATGGTCAGGAGATTGGTAAGGGTCAAGTTATTGCTGATGGTCCATCAATGGATAATGGTGAATTAGCAATTGGTGTTAATGCAACTGTTGCATTTATGCCTTGGAATGGATATAACTACGAAGATGCTATTATTTTAAGTCAAAAACTTATTAAAGATGATGCATTTACTTCAGTACATATTTATGAAAAAGAGGTTGAAGCAAGAGAGCTTAAACATGGTAATGAAGAGATAACAAAAGATCTACCAGGTGTTAAGTCTGAAAATCTTGAGCATCTTGATGATTGTGGTATTGTTAAAATTGGTACACATTTAAAACCAGGTATGATTATGGTTGGAAAAGTTACACCAAAAGGTGAGATTAAGCCAACTCCAGAAGAGAGACTTTTAAGAGCAATCTTTGGTGAAAAAGCTGGACATGTTATTAATAAATCTTTATATACACCAGCATCTGTTGAAGGTGTAGTTGTAGATGTTAGGGTATTTACAAAAAAAGGTTATGAAAAAGATGATAGAGCAATCTCTACAATTGAAGCAGAAAAATCTAGTTTAGATATTGAACATCACGATAAATTAATGATGCTTGATAGAGAAGAGAATTTAAAAATTAATGATCTTTTATCTAAAAATGAACTTGAAAAAGATGTAGAGATAAATGAAATAGTATACAAAAAAGGTACAAAACTTTCTTTAAATGATTTATCAAATGTAAATAGATTTGCTATGAAAAAAGTGATATCATCATTTAATAAAGATATTTCAAAAGAATATAATACTATTAAAGATCACTTTATAAAAGAGAAAGCAATTTTAAGAGAAAACCATGAAGAGAAATTATCAATATTAGAGCATGATGATATTTTACCAAATGGTGTAATCAAACAAGTTAAAGTTTATATCGCAACTAAAAGAAAAATTAAAGTTGGTGATAAGATGGCTGGTCGACATGGTAATAAAGGTATCGTTTCAAATATTGTACCTCAAGTTGATATGCCATATATGGAAAATGGAAATATAGTAGATGTTATTTTAAATCCTCTAGGGGTTCCATCGCGTATGAATATTGGACAGATTCTTGAAGTTCACTTAGGTTATGCAGGTAAAAAACTAGGAGCAGAAATTCAAGAGATGTTTGATGCTAAAACTTCAACATTCTTAAAAGATTTAAGATCAAAAATGATTGAGATTGCAGATGTAACTAAATTGATGAATGGTAAAGAAGTTTTATCAAGTATGTCTGATGAAGAGCTACTTGAATACGGTAGAGACTGGGCAAAAGGTGTAAGATTCGCAACTCCTGTTTTTGATGGTGCTAAAGCTGAAGAGTTTGATAAATTATTTGAATTAGCAAAAATGGATTCAGATGGTAAAGTTGTATTATATGATGGTATGACTGGTGAAAGAATGGCAGAGAGAGTTAATGTTGGTGTTATGTATATGTTAAAACTACACCATTTAGTTGATGAAAAAGTACATGCTAGATCAACAGGTCCTTACTCTTTAGTAACACAACAGCCAGTTGGTGGTAAAGCACTATTTGGAGGTCAGAGATTTGGAGAGATGGAAGTTTGGGCACTTGAAGCTTATGGTGCTACAGCAGTACTAAAAGAGATGCTTACAACAAAATCTGATGATGTTGAGGGTAGAACTCGAGCGTATAGAGCAATTGCAAATGGAGAGAATGTACCAAAATCTGGTGTTCCAGAAACATTCTTTGTATTAACAAAAGAACTTCAAGCTTTAGGACTTGATGTAGAAATTTTTGACGAGGTGGATGCAGATGAGCAATAATGAGACAGTATTAAGACCAATAGAGATTCAAGAGTTAGAAAAACCAACAGATTTTTCAGCATTTCAATTAAAACTAGCAAGCCCAGAGAAAATTCTTTCTTGGTCTTCTGGTGAAGTTAAAAAGCCTGAAACTATTAACTATAGAACACTTAAGCCTGAAAGAGATGGTTTGTTTTGTGCTAAGATCTTTGGACCTATAAAAGATTATGAGTGTATTTGTGGAAAATACAAAAAGATGAGATACAAAGGTGTTGTTTGTGAAAAATGTGGTGTTGAAGTAACATCTGCAAAAGTTAGACGACATAGAATGGGACATATTGATTTAGTTGCTCCTGTTGCTCATATCTGGATGGTTTCTTCACTTCCTTCAAGAGTTGGTACACTTCTTGGTGTTAAGCTTAAAGATCTTGAGAGAGTATTATATTATGAAGCATATATAGTAAGTAATCCTGGAAGTGCATATTATGATAGTGAAAACTCAAAAGCAGTTGCAAAATTTGATATTATAAATGAAGAGCAATATAGAAGTATTGAAGAGAATTATGCACATACTGGTTTTGAAGCTAATATGGGTGGTAAGGTTATCCAAGATCTATTAAAAACTCTAGACTTAGTTGAATTATTAAATAAGCTAAAAGAAGATATGGGTGCTACTAAATCTGAAGCTAAAAAGAAAACACTAGTTAAAAGACTAAAAGTTGTTGAAAACTTTATAAATTCAGGAAATAGACCTGAGTGGATGATGCTTACAGTTTTACCTGTACTTCCACCAGATTTAAGACCACTTGTTGCTCTTGATGGTGGAAAATTTGCTGTATCTGATGTTAATGACTTATATAGAAGAGTTATAAACAGAAACAATAGACTTAAAAGATTAACAGAGCTAGATGCACCTGAAATTATCATCAGAAATGAGATGAGAATGCTTCAAGAAGCAGTTGATGCTTTATTTGATAATGCTAAGACTGCAAATGCAGTTAAAGGTGCAAATAAAAGACCTCTTAAATCTTTATCTGAGATTATTAAAGGTAAACAAGGTCGATTTAGACAAAACCTTCTTGGGAAAAGAGTTGATTTCTCTGGTAGATCTGTAATTGTTGTTGGACCATCTTTAAATATGGACCAATGTGGTATTCCTAAGAAAATGGCTTTAGAGTTATTTAAACCACATTTAATGGCTAAATTAGAAGAGAAAGGTTATGCAACTACTTTAAAATCTGCAAAAAGATTAATAGAGTCTGAAACTAATGAAGTTTGGGAATGTTTAGCTGAAATTGTTGAAGATTATCCAGTTTTATTAAATAGAGCTCCAACTCTACATAAACTTTCAATTCAAGCATTCCACCCAATTTTAATTGATGGGAAAGCTATACAGCTACATCCATTGGTGTGTGCTGCTTTTAATGCCGATTTTGATGGAGATCAAATGGCTGTTCATGTTCCGTTATCTCAAGAAGCTATTGCTGAAGCAAAAGTTCTTATGATGAGTTCTATGAATATATTATTACCAGCTTCAGGTAGAGCTATTGCTGTACCTTCTCAAGATATGATTTTAGGTATATATTACCTATCATTAGAGAAAGATGGTGTAGTTGGTGAGCATAAAATATTTGCAAACTTAAACGAAGTAATAATGGCTTTAGAAGTTAAAAAAGTTGATATTCACGCAAAAGTAAGAACAGTAATTGATGGTCAATTGATCTATACAACACCTGGTAGGCTAATTATTAAAAATATTTTACCAGATTTTGTACCTGTTTTATTATGGAATAAAATTTTAAAGAAAAAAGATATTGGTGGATTAGTTGATTATATTTACAAACATGGTGGTTATGAAGTAACACCTAAGTTTTTAGATAACTTAAAAAACCTTGGATTTAAATATGCTACAAGTGCTGGTATATCTATCTCTGTTGATGATATTAGAATTCCTGATTCAAAAGAGGGGCATGTATCTTCTTCTAAAAAAGAGGTTATTGAAGTTCAAAGACAATTTAACCAAGGTTTATTAACTGAACAAGAAAGATACAATAAAATTATTGATATCTGGACAGTTTTAAATAACAAACTTGGTGCAGAGATGATGGAGCTTGTACAAGCTGATAAAGATGGATTTAATTCAATCTATATGATGGCAGATTCTGGGGCTAGAGGTAGTTCTGCTCAGATTAGACAGCTTGCTGGTATGAGGGGGCTTATGGCTAAACCTGATGGTTCAATTATTGAAACTCCAATTCTTTCTAACTTTAGAGAGGGATTAAATGTACTTGAGTACTTTATCTCTACTCACGGTGCTAGAAAAGGACTTGCGGATACAGCTTTAAAAACAGCGAATGCTGGGTATTTAACAAGAAAACTTATTGATGTATCTCAAAATGTTAGAATAGATTTAGAGGATTGTGGTACACATGAAGGTATTGAGATTACTGATATCGTTGATGGTAATGAACTAATTGAAACTCTTGAAGAGAGAATCACAGGTAGAGTTATTGCTGATGATATTGTTGATCCAATATCAAATGAGATTCTATTTGCTGAGGGTACTTTAATATCTGAAGAGGATGCAAAAATAGTTAGTGAAGCAGGTGTTAAATCTGTTGTTATTAGAACACCTATGACGTGTAAAGCACCTAACACTTTATGTGCTAAATGTTATGGTTTAAATCTTGGAGAGCAAAGAAAAGCAAATCCAGGTGAAGCTGTTGGTGTAATTGCAGCTCAATCTATTGGTGAGCCTGGAACTCAGCTTACTCTTAGAACTTTCCATGTTGGTGGAACAGCTAGTGCAACTCAAGCAGAGAAAGAACTAAAAGCTTCTAAAGAGGGGTTTGTAAGATACTATAATATTAAAACATATACAAATAAAAATGGTAATAATATTATTGCAAATAGAAGAAATGCTGCTATTTTATTAGTAGAGCCAAAAATAAATGCACCATATGAGGGTAGAATTAGTATAGAATCTACTCATGAAGAGATGATTATTAGTGTTACTAATGATAAAGATGGTGAGAAAAAATATTATTTTAGAAAAAATGATGTTGCAAAACCAAACGAGCTTGCTGGGGTTTCTGGTAAAATTGAAGGAAAACTATATTTCCCATATGAAAATGGTGATACTGTTGATGAGTCTGATTCAATTGTAGAAGTTATTAAAGATGGTTGGAATGTACCATCAAGAATCCCGTATGCATCTGAACTTAAAGTAAATGACGGTGCACCTGTAACTAGAACAATAAAAGCAGAAGCTAAAGGAAATGTTAAATACTTTAAGTTAAAAGGTGATTATTTAGACAGAGTTACAGAGATTAAAGCTGGTGAAGTTGTTACTCAAAAAGGGCTATTCGCTGTAATAGTTGATTCTGAAGATAGAGAAGCTTCAAGACACTATATCTCAAGAGAATCTGTAATTGAATTAGATGATGATAGTGCAGTTGAAAAAGAGTCAATTATAGCTAAACCTCAAAATGAAGAGCATGTAGTAATTGCAGAGTGGGATCCGTATGCAAATCCTACAATTGCACAATCTGCTGGTAAGGTAATGTTTGAAGATATTATTCCTGGAATTACTGTTAGTGAAGCTTATGATGAGTTAACTGGTACATCTAAACTTGTTGTTAATGAATATGTACCTTCTAATTTTAAACCATCTATTATTATCAAGGATGATTCAGATAATACAATTACATATACACTAGAGCCTAAAACATCACTGTTAGTTAGTGAAGGTGAAGATGTAGAGATTGCTGATATTTTGGGTAAAACACCTAAAGCTGTATCAAAATCTTCAGATATTACTGGAGGTCTTCCAAGAGTTTCTGAATTATTTGAAGCTAGACGACCTAAACATATTGCAGTTTTAGCTACATTTGATGGTGTTGTATCTTTTGGAAAACCATTAAGAAATAAGCAAAGACTAATAATTACAGATAATGTTGGTTCTAAAGAGGAATTTTTAATAGTAAAAGATAGAAATATTCTTGTTACTGAAGGTGAGTTTGTACATGCTGGTGAAAAATTAACTGATGGTCAAATAGCTTCTCATGATATACTTAAAATTTTAGGAACTAAAACTCTTAATGAGTTTATTGTTTCTGAGGTACAAGGTGTATATAGAGGACAAGGTGTTAATATTGCTGATAAGCATATTGAGGTTATTTTATCTCAAATGTTAAGACAAGTTAGTATTATTGAGTCTGGTAATACTAAGTTTGTTGCTGGAGATATGATATCTAAGAAAAGATTTATGGTTGAAAATGAGAAGATTATAAAAATGGGTGGAGAACCAGCAATTGCAGAGCCTGTATTACTTGGTATTACAAGAGCTGCTGTTACTTCTGATTCTATTATCTCATCTGCTTCATTCCAAGAAACTACAAAAGTTTTAACTGAAGCTGCAATAAGTTCTAAAATGGATCTATTAACAGATCTTAAAGAGAATGTTGTAATTGGTAGAACTATACCAGTCGGAACAGGAATTTACAGAAATAAACAAGCAGTATTTAGTGCTAACGAACAATAAAAGTAGAGACTTTCTCTACTTTTAATATATAAATGGAAACAATACTTTTTTTATTATTATTTTTTATTGCTTTAGAGGTTTTTGAATCAAATTGGCAAAAAGCTGATACTTTTTATGGTGTCATAGAAAATAATTACACAGTGTATAAAAAAAGTATTTTTCTATACTTTCTTTTAAATCCTACATTTTATTATACTTTATACTTATCATTCACATTAAATAACTTCGGCTTTCTTATGAGTTCTATAATAGTGATAAAATTTGCAGATATTTCATTTAGGCTTCATCTAGTAAATAAGTTAGATAACAATGAAGATATATCATCTTTAATTCCAGTAGATATAAAAATGACAAATATTTTTAGATATTTAAATGTTTTTATATATCCAATAACTTTTATCTTAGCACTCATTTAAATTTAAGTAAAGATTCAGTATAATCCAAAACTTTTTTCGAATTACCTTTCGAAATTAGGTAGTATCTTAATAACAAATTGTTATTTACTATAGAGAAGCGTGAACACAAAATTGTTCAAACCAAATTTTTATAAAGGAATGAAATGCCTACAATTAATCAATTGATTAGAAAAGAGCGAAAGAAACAGATTGAAAAATCTAAATCTCCTGCTTTAGAGAAATGTCCACAAAGAAGAGGAGTATGTACAAGAGTATATACAACAACACCAAAGAAACCTAACTCGGCTTTAAGAAAAGTTGCAAAAGTTAGATTAACTACTGGTTTTGAGGTTATTTCTTATATTGGTGGAGAGGGTCACAACCTTCAAGAGCATTCAATTGTTCTTGTACGTGGAGGTAGAATAAAGGATTTACCTGGTGTTAAATATCATATTGTTCGTGGTGCTTTAGATACTGCTGGTGTTGCAAACAGAACTGTTGCAAGATCTAAGTACGGTACTAAGAAACCAAAGAAATAAGTAAAAGGACTAGATAATGAGAAGAAGAAAAGCTCCCGTAAGAGAAGTAATGGCTGATCCTATTTACAATAGTAAATTGATCACAAAGTTCATAAATGCAATTATGCTTGATGGTAAAAAATCAATCGCACAAAAAATTATGTATGGTGCAATCGCTAACCTTGATGCAAGAGGTGAAGAGTCTGGTTTTGATATCTTTGAAAGAGCTGTTGAAAATGTTAAGCCACTTTTAGAAGTTAAATCAAGAAGAGTTGGTGGAGCTACATACCAA
This sequence comes from Campylobacterota bacterium, assembly GCA_034718015.1. GTDB lineage: Bacteria > Campylobacterota > Campylobacteria > Campylobacterales > Arcobacteraceae > JAIOSF01. Next base: position 26,282 of record JAYEMI010000077.1, read on the forward strand.
GTACCTATCGAAGTAAGAGATGTAAGAAGACAAACATTAGCTTTAAGATGGTTAATTGAAGTATCTAGAAAAAGAAATGAAAGAACTTCTGTTGAAAGATTAGCTAACGAATTATTCGAAGCTGCATCTGAAAGAGGAAATACATTCAAGAAAAAAGAAGATATGCATAAAATGGCAGAAGCTAATAAAGCATTTGCTCACTATAGATGGTAATAGATATATAATTTGTAATTTATTATAATCTAATGCAAAAAAAGGGGGAGAGCGTATGTTCTCCCCCTTTTTAATTTAGTTAGTTTTAAAACTAAATGAAACTAAAATACTGTATAAGCATAAATGCAGCAATTAGAACTCTAAAATAATTTCCAAAAACAAACAATAATAAGTCAAATATTATCTCATATATTTGACTTTTAAATCATAAATAAGATTCCAAATAAACCTAGTATTTATCGTA
>JAYEMI010000078.1:0-1287 GCA_034718015.1 Campylobacterota bacterium
TAGTTTTTACCCTTGTAATAATTTTCAAAATTTTATACTTAGAGATAAATTCCTCCATCTCTTTTATTTTAAATTCAAACTTACTTTCACTTAACATAACAAAATCATCACCATGAATTCTGTAGATTTTATTTTCACCATATAAGTTTTGTAAAAATAACCCAAACTCTTTTAAAAGCTTATCACCTTCATCCCAATCATTCTTTTTATTATATTCATTAAAATTATCCAACATTATTGTATTGATATATTTATAAGTGTTTGTATAGCTATTTTGAGATATTATTAAATCTAAATAGCTTTTATTATACAACCCTGTAACTTGGTCTTTATAAAAATATGAAAATCTCTCTTGCTCTATATTACTAACAGGTAGCTGGGAAATATCTTCATCAATTTTTATACTTAAAAGATCATCTACTACATCTACAACTTTTGGACAAAAACTTATACCTGATAAACTTTTTATCTCATCAATAGATTCTTGTACACTCTTTTTACCTTTATATATACGACTTGTTGTCATAGCATCAAATGAATCAGCTACTGCCATAATTCTTGCATAAAAAGGTATCTGCTCACCTTTTAAACCATTTGGGTATCCACTTCCATCATATCTTTCATGGTGAGACTCAATAGCCCCTACTAGTTCTTTAAACATGTGGACTTTAAAAAGCATATCATACCCAATTTGAACATGGCTTTGTATTATATGATACTCTATCTCATTTAGTGAGCTGGGTTTTAACAATATACTATCAGGAATAGCAACTTTTCCTATATCATGTAGGATACCTGCTTCATATATGTTTTCACACTCTTTCTCATTCAATCCTAGCTTTTTTGCCAATATCTTTGAGTAATTTGCAACCCTTTGACTATGACCACCTGTATATGTATCTCTTTGTTCTATTAAAGAGACTAAACTATATAAAGTATCTTTATAATTTTCAATACTTTTTGTATATAACTCTTTTGATTCTTTTGTTTTTAGATCTACAAGAACTTTTAGATGGTTTTGATAATATATATTTAATCTTGTTTCATTTATATTTGTAATTACTTTTAAAAGTATTTTATTCATTTGTTGAAAGTCTATTGGTTTTATCATATATCCATCAACACCAAGATCAATAGATTCTGTGAAGTTATGTGCATCTGTATAAGCAGAAATGATTATTATACTTTGTTTATGATTTATCTCTTTGATTTGTTTTGACATCTCAAGACCATTCATATGAGGCATATTAATATCTGTGATAATTAAATCATACTTATTTAACTTAT
>JAYEMI010000078.1:1387-6938 GCA_034718015.1 Campylobacterota bacterium
TTTGATTTGTTTTGACATCTCAAGACCATTCATATGAGGCATATTAATATCTGTGATAATTAAATCATACTTATTTAACTTATAAAGTTCTAATCCCTCTTCTCCATCTTTTGCAATATCAACAGAGTTAAACAACTTTTTTAGATAAGTTGATACACTTTTTTGAAGTGAAGATTCATCTTCAACATACAATATGCTAAATTTTGAGGCTAACTCTTTTAATTCTTTTATATCTATCATAGTTATTTATCTATTTAATCCTATATTTTATATTATAAAGATTATAATACAATAATCATAATAAACTACAAAAATAGGAGATAAATGGCAACATATAAACAAATAATCAAAGAGTATAGTATTTTACTAAGAGAGATTACTCATATACCTCAAAAAGAGGTTGAGATACTGATACTTCACATTATGAAAAAAAATGTAATTTGGCTACATCTAAACTACGACAAAGAGTGTGAATGTAGTAGTGAACTTAAAAAGCTAGTTCAAAGAAGAGCTACAGATTATCCTTTGGAGTATATAACAAAAAGGGTAAGTTTTTATGGTGAGAGTTTTTATGTAAGTGATGGTGTTTTAATACCAAGACCTCAAACTGAAATATTAATTGAAATAGCAGAGAAATATTTAAAAGATATTAACTCATCAAATATAATAGAGATAGGTACAGGTAGTGGTATAATATCAATTATGTTAGCCTTGCTTATTCCTGATATAAAAATTACAGCAGTTGATATAAATGACAAAGCTTTAGAGTTAGCACAAACTAATGCAAAAAAACACAATGTAGAAGATAAAATAACTTTTATGAAAAGTGACCTATTTGAAAATATTAAAGATAATGAAAAATTTGACCTTTGTATCTCAAATCCACCATATATAGCAAATGATTATAAATTACCTAAAAATGTAAAATATGAGCCAGCTAATGCACTTTTTGGAGGTAGTATTGGTGATGAACTATTAAAAAATATTATTTTAGAATCAAACAAAAGAGAGATATCTGTTTTAATGTGTGAGATGGGATATGATCAAAAAAAACCATTAGGAAAGTTTATAACAGAAAATATAGAATATAAATCATTAGAATTTTATAAAGATTTAGAAAAATTTGATAGAGGTTTTATTTTATTTAACAAATAAGATAAAACCCTACTTTATACTTAAACTCAAAAGATTAGAATTTAGCACTTATTCCAAAAAACATACCACTAAATTTTATATCTGCTTTTAAAGAATCTGATAAATCTTCATCTATTACTAAAGTTTGTTCTTTATAACCAATATCTGCTTTAAAGTCTATCAAAGGTAATGGAATAGGCAAATTGATACTTATTTTTGCCATTATATCACTTATTGAAGAGGATTTATATGAGATAGTTTTATATGAAGCACTAATTTCCCCAGGAATAAAAGGTGGTTTTATTGAAGCTGCTAAATATCCCATAGGAATAACAAAATCCATATCTGCAGTAGTAGGTTCAGTATTATCAGATTTTAGAGTAACTCCACCACTAAACTGTTTTAAATCAACTCCAAAATTAAAATCTAAAATACCAGCACTTAATAAATTTAAACCAGGAACTCCCCAGTAAGCTATAAGGTCAGTTTGAGATAGATCTAAAGTTGTAGTTACATCTGAAGTATAATTTTTATTACCAAATGATATACTACCTAAAGAGTTTGAGCCATCTATTTTTAATTCTTGTTTTTCAACTCTTACATTTGGAATCAGTGGAACAAAGTGATTTAAGTCAGCATATATATAAGTATTTGTAGAACTCTCAAGACCTAAGCTTTTTTCTAAATCTAAATTATCAGCTGCACCACTTCCATACTTTATAGAGCCACTAGGTGCAGCATCCCATACACCTATTCCAGCATCTATATCAATAATCATACCAGCACTTAATGAAGTTGTCAAAACTGTAGTTAAAACTACAATCGAAGATAAAAGCTTTTTCATCTCTTTCCTTTATATATTTAATTTAATTTAATTTAATATTAACAGATATCTACTTGGTTACAATTGAGAAAGATAAGTTTTTTATCTCATTATGAGATTTAATAAATTTATTTAACTCTTCAACTGTTAACTCATCAATCTTTTTTAACTCTTGTTTTGGATAATCAAATGGCAAATTATTATAAAATAACATAAAAGATCTATTTAATCTTTGACTAAATGTTTCTGTTCTTAAAGGTTCACTACCTTTAAGAAAGTTTTTTGCTGCATCCAACTCTTTTTTAGTGATACCATTTTTTACAAAATCACCTACTATCTTTTCTACCATATCTTTAGCTTTTTTTGTATTATCAAGTTTTGTTTGAAGATATCCTGTAAAATGTGAATGAGATTTTTTATTTGATATACTTCCATATGCACTATAAGCTAATCCATTTTTAACTCTAATCTCCTCCATTAATCTACTACCAAAACCACTTCCACCAAGAATAAATGAAGCTACTTTAGCTTTACAACTATCTTTTGAATCAGAGTCTATATAAAAAGGGCTAGTAAAATAGATATATGATTGTTCAGTATCTTTTATCTGTGTTTTTGTTTGAATATTTTTCGATATCTCTATTTTTTTTATATCTTCTTTTTTACTATTAGGTTTTATTAAATTTAAAATAGATTGAAATTCACCTTTAAACTCTTTAAATTTAATATCACCCCCAACTACTACAATAAGGTTATTTAGATTAAATACTTTTTTTAGATTTTCATTAACATCTTCTATTTTAATAGATTCAATACTTTTTATATTTCCACTACTTGGATACTCCAATGCACTATTTTTATAAGATATTTTTTTTAGATTACTTGAAGCAACATAATCAAAATCATTCTCTTTTTGCTTTAGTTTACTAAGTTGTAAATTCTTTATTTTCTCTAAAGTTTCATTTTGTAAGTTGGGATCTTTTAAAAGTTTTTCTAAATATTTTAAAGCTGTTTTGTACTCTTGCTTTAAACAACTAATCTCAACAACAAATGTTTCAAAACCAGTCGATGTATATATTGAGATAGCCCTATTTTCTAATTTTCTTGCAAAATTAATAGCACCATCTTTTAAAGTACCCTCATTTAGTAATTTTGCAGTTACATTTGTAAGACCAGGTTGCTTTATATCATTGATATATCCACTATTTTTAAATACTAATTGAAGATTAAAAATAGGTAGTGTGTTGTGTTTTTCAAATATAACTGGTATATCTGTATTGTTATGTTTAATATTTTTAAGTGTTGCTGCCATAATTGTTCCTTGTATTATAAAAAAGAAGATAGATAAAATTGATATTTGTTTTGATATTTTATGGAACATAAGCTATTTTATTTATACCTGTATTTGCATCAAAACCACATATTATGTTTGCGTTCACTACTGCTTGTGAAGATGCACCTCTTAAAAGATTATCTATACTACTATTTATAAAAATTGCTGTTCCGTTTTGTTCTACAAATATATCACAAAAATTTGTTCCAGCAGTTGATTTTAAATCAACAGGTTTATCTAAAACTCTAACAAACTCACTATTTTTATAATACTCTTTTAAAATAGCTTTAGCATCTATAGTTTGATTTAGTGTTCCATACACACTTACTAGCATCCCTCTTGTTATAGGAATTAGTTGTGGTACAAAGTTTATATTTAATTCTTTATTTTCAAGAAGTTTTATCTTCTCTTTAATCTCTGGCATATGTCTATGTTTCATTGGATTATATGCAAACATATTATCATTTATTGTTACAAAATGAGTTGTATCACTAAGCTTCTTTCCAGCTCCACTTACTCCACTTTTTGCATCTATAAAAATATTTGAATTATTATCAAAATATTTTACAAATGGAAGAAGTGCAAGTAAAGATGCAGTTGGATAACATCCAGGATTTGCAACTAAATTTGCATTTTTAATCTCATTTTCATAAAATTCAGGTAATCCATAAACAGCTTTTGATATATTATCTTTATCTTCATGTAAACAATAAAATTGTTCATAAGTTTCAAGCTCTAGTCTATAATCAGCACTTAAATCAACAACTTTAACACCATAAGAGATAAGCTCTTTTGCAAATGCCATAGATGTTTTATGTGGTAATGCTAAAAAACAAAGCTTAGATACTTTTGATATATCTTTAGCATTTGCTTTTTCTACATCAGCACTATAAACATCTTTTAAAGATGGATGAAGTTGATCTATAGTAGTACCACCCTCACTATTTGCAATATATGTGATATTAAATAATGGATGATTTAATAAAATCTTTACAAGCTCTAAACCAGTATAGCCACTAACCCCAACAATAGCAACATTTAACACAATTTATCCGCATCAAAATAAACTTCTAAAACTTCAAACTCTTTTTTTCCACCAGGAAGTTTTGCAGTGAACTCATCACCTTCGCTTTTACCTAAAAGCTGTTTTGCTAAAGGTGAATGAAAAGAGATATTACCAATATCAGGATTACTGTGTAGTGAGGAAACTATTGTATATATTATCTCCTCATCACTATTTACATCAACTAACTTAACAGTTGAACCAAAACTAATTTTATCATGAGCTAATGAGGTTGGATCTATTATAATTACTCTAGTTATCATATCATCAAGTTCTGCTATTTTTTTATCTATATTAGCTTGATCCTCTTTACCTGCATGGTATTCAGCATTCTCTTTTAAATCACCTAGCTGTCTAGCTTCTTCTACTGCAATAAGTATTTTTGGTCGTTCGACTAATTTTAAATTATTTAATCTTTTAGTTAGTGTATTGTAGTCTTGCTCTGTCATTGGTTCTTGTTGCATATCAATGATTCCTTTTAGTTTAGTTATTGTAGTTTGAGTTATTTTTTTGTTTTATGTTCTTTTTTCCACTCTTTTTCAAACTTTTTTCGTTTTAAAAAAGAAAGATTTTCTATAAAAACATGCCCTGTTAAATGTTCCATCTCATGCTGCCAAGCTACTGCTAAAAAATCTTCAGCTTCTATAGTTTGTTTTTTTCCATCTCTATTAAAGTACTCAACTATTATATGTTCAGCTCTTTTTATTTCAGCATGATATCCAGGTATACTTAAACACCCTTCATTAAATATCTGTTCCCCATTTTTATGAGTTATTTTTGGATTTATTGCTTCTATTAAGTTTTCAGTTTTTTGCATTCCATCTTCAGGTCCAAACTCATCATCAATAGGTATATTGATAATTAAAACATTTAAATCTACACCAATTTGAATTGCAGCTAATCCAACACCACTATATTTAATCATTGTTTCGTTCATATCATCCAAAAGATTGTGAAGTTCTTTGTCAAAAACTTCTACATCTTTAGATTTTTTTCTTAAAATAGGATTTGGATAAGTTAAGATATCTCTTATCATCTATACTCTTTTACTCGTGTTTAGTAATAACTTTGTCAACTATACCATAATCCATAGCTTCTTGGGCAGACATAAAATTATCTCTTTCTGTATCTCTTTCTACCTCTTCAAATGGCTTACCTGTATGGTCTGATAATAGTTGATTAAGTGCATCTTTTAATC
>JAYEMI010000079.1:0-2366 GCA_034718015.1 Campylobacterota bacterium
CAGCACTTACTTTTTTTATCTCATTAAATATATCTTCACTAGAGTTAAGATGTTTAAATAGTAGTTCATATTTACCTTCAAAATGTTTTGAAAACTCTATAACTATATTTGCATCACTCATTGTTTTCCCCAATGGTTCAACTGCTTTCTTTGCATAATTACATCTTCTTTCACTATTTGTATAAGTTCCCTCTTTTTCACTCCATGTAGCAGCACTAAATATCACATCTGCTGTTTGGGCAGTTTCGGACATAAAAGCATCTTGAACCACTAAAATATCAAGTTTTTTAAATGCTTTTCGTAAACGGTTTTGGTCTGGAAAACTTACAAGTGGATTTGTTGCTGTTACCCATAAAGCTTTTATCTCATCTCGTTCTATTGCTTCTATTATTTGAGGATAACTGTAACCTCTTTTTTTAGGTACTAACTCTACTGGTACATTTACTATAGAAGCAAAGTCCATTCTATCTTGTAAGTTTGCAAAGTTTCTATATCCTGGTATTGAAGAGGTAAATCCAAATTCTCTTGTACCCATTGCATTACATTGACCAGTGATACTAAAAGGAGCTGCCCCTTTTTTTCCTAAGTTTCCAGTTATAAGTGCAAGATTACAAATTGAACTAACCGTATCAGTTCCTATACTAGATTGGTTTACCCCCCATAGTCCACGCACTTAAAGCTTTATCGGCATTTGCATAAACTCTTGCTAACTCATATAATGTTTTTACATCAAGCCCAGTTATGATTGCTACATCTTGAGGTTTGTAGTTTTCCATAATATGTTTTCTAAACTCTTTAAAACCACTTGTTTTTTCTTTTATAAACTTTGTATCTTCCCAACCTTGTTCTAGTATAATATGACACAATCCATTCATCAAAGCCAAATCACTTCTAGGAGCTATAGGTACAAACATATCTGCCATATTTGCAGTTTTTGAAAATCTTGGGTCAACTACTATGATAGTTGGTTTTTTACCTGTTATAGATTTATTTTTAGCGATATGTAGTTTTAAAATTGGATGATTATCAGCTATATTTGCCCCTATTAGCATAATCACATCTGCATGGGAAAAGTCCTCATAAGAAGCAGGTGGACCATCTGAACCAAAAGTTTGTTTATAACCCATAACAGCACTAGCCATACATAAAGTTGTATTTCCATCATAGTTATTTGATTCAAGTCCAAGTTGCATAAACTTACCTAAAGTATAAAAATCTTCAGTTAAAAACTGCCCTGTTGAGATACAAGCTACTGCACCTTTTCCGTATTTTTCTTGAATAGCTTTAAATTTATCACTTGTAGTTTTAAAAGCTTCATCCCACTCTACTGCTTCAAGTTTTTTATTTTTTCTAATCATTGGAGTTGGTATTCTATTTTCAGAAGTTACCATTTCGTGTTCTGTTAAACCTTTTGGACAAAGTGTCCCTTTTGATACTGGGTGTGCAGGATCACCTTTAGTTCTTACAGGCTTACCATCTTTTACACCAATATATAATCCACAACCAACACCACAATACCCACAGGTACTTCGCACCCATTTATCAGGGGCTTTATCTTTTGCTATTGTTCCAAATTTCATATCTTTCGTATAAGAGTATTTGTCTTCTTTTATATCATTTTTTATAAATTTGTTTATAATATTTTTAAACATTAGTGTGACCCCTCTTTATAGTCTCTTCCCCTTTGATTTCCAGCGAAAAAATTCCCTGCTAGTCCTAGTGGTACAACTGTTACATAAAATATATATCTACCTATTAGTTCACTAAAAGTTGCACCTATTAAAGATATAGTCAATAAAATAGATGCTATATCTAAACTACCATTTGCTAAAAATAAAATCGCCATTAAAGGTAAAACTACACCAAACCCTATAAGAGTTTTGTATCTTAAATCTAGATGTTTAGAAAAATTGTTCTCTAACAACGACTTAGTTTTATTTAATTGATAAAAATTCTCTTCATCCTCTTTTAAATATTTATAAAATGTTTTCTCTTCAAATATCACAAGCACTTGGTAAGAAGCCATAAGTAAAGTCAAGCTCAATATCGCCATAGCACTATTTCCATAACCTTGCATAACTAAAACCAAACTCACTAAAATAAGTCCTAAATACCCAGAACCTATAAACCTTTTTGTTGTAGATACTCTATCCCAACTTGGCCGTGCTTTTATCCTATAAATCATAGATTGGGCATAGATACCATAGATACCTGTAACAGTTGCCCCTATCATAAATAGAGTATTTAAAAATAGTAAATCTAAAAAGTAAAGTATTGCAGACCCCACCCCAAATCCAGCAAACAATCCTAAAGCTAAAGCTTCACGACTAAGCCACGATTTTTTCCAATTTTTCATAGCTGTATGG
>JAYEMI010000079.1:2466-6865 GCA_034718015.1 Campylobacterota bacterium
AGTATTTAAAAATAGTAAATCTAAAAAGTAAAGTATTGCAGACCCCACCCCAAATCCAGCAAACAATCCTAAAGCTAAAGCTTCACGACTAAGCCACGATTTTTTCCAATTTTTCATAGCTGTATGGGCTAACATAGGACGACCTAAATGCAATGCAGACAATGGCAACCCTATAAGTGCAGGTAACATAATCAACCCTGCTAATATATAATTACCCGTTGCAAGATTTGAAAATCCAAATAAAGATAAAATTTCTCCAAAAAATAGAGCGATAAATCCACCAACACTCATCTGAGTTAAAACAGTCATAAAAACTAAAGGCAATTCACTATGAGCAGGTTTTGTGATATGTTCATCTGCTGGTTTATAACCATCTTCTGGCATATTTTCAGGAAGTGTATATCTTGTAGTTGGTTTTGTGATACTTGTATCAGGAAGATGTGGGGCAACACCCTCTTTTTCCATATCATATTTTATCCAGCTATCTTTGTGTACAACCTCTATCTCAATAGCACCTGCTGGACAAGCTTGAATACAAGATGGTGTTTCCCCAGCTTCAAGTTTATCTACACACATATGACACTTTGTAACAATACCTCTATCATAGTTCATCACAGGCACTTCATAAGGGCAATTCCAAGTACAATATTGACACCCTATACAAGCTTCATCATCATGAAATACTATCCCATTATCAAGTTTTATATAAGACTCAGTTGGACAGCCATTCATACAAGCAGGGTCTATACAATGGTTACAAGACATAGAGTTAAATAGTTGAGAAACATTTGGAAATGTTCCACCCTCCATCTCTCCAACTCTTCTCCATTTTACATCAGCACTATTATTGTTTTGTTCATTACAAGCAGCTTCACAACAATGACACCCTACACAAGCTGTTGCATCAAAGTGAAATCTATATTGTTCACCTTCTTTAAGTTCTGGTATATCTATACTATAGTTTCCACACTGCATTCCTGTATTTGCTTGATGGTTTATAAAACTATCTATTGGTGTTTGTAAATTATCTGTCATTATAATCCCGTTATTAAATTGTATTTACATTATATCTTATATCTAATGTAAAGTTAATATGATAAGTGTATAAAGAATATACATTCTAAGATAAAATATGGATATTTCTATTTTTATAATGTATTCTTAAGTTTATAAAAAAGAAGATTTGTTGGTAAAGATAGTGTAAAGAGTAAAAGTTAAATTAGGAAGTATTGGGGTGTAACTTAAATTAGTTTAATTTTTACTGCACTATGATTATAATCAGGTTCAAGTGATTCTTTATCCAATAAATCACTTGTGACATAGTTTATACCCCTATGACTGATTGGTATAAATAATGTTTTTTCTTTTATATTAGTAGTTATTAAAGCTACAGATTCTATATCTCCCCTTATTGAACTGATTTTGATTTTGTCATTATTATTTATACCCAAAATAGAAGCATCATTTGTATTTATCTCACAGAAATTAAGCTCTTTGTATTTCAAAAGTGTTCTTGGTAGATTTGTTTTTGTTCCACTATGCCATTGGTCTCTTGTCCGACCTGTTAATAATATAAAAGGATAGTCCTTATTTGTTTTTTCACTCAATAGTTTATTTTGTATAAAATGTAAATTTGCCTTTTTATTTTTTGTAAAAAATTGCTTGTTTTTATAAATATCTTCCCCCCACACAAAAGGTTCAACAGATAATTGATCATAACAAGCATCATAAATATTGAGATGGGGATTAAGTTTTGTCATCTCTTGATACTCTTGAAATATCTCTTTAGGATTTTTAAAATCAAACTCTTCATTAAAACCTAATGATTTCGCTATAAGTTGAAAAATCTCCCAATCCGCTTTACAGTCAATCGATGTTCTTGTTAGTTTTTCTTGCTTTGTTATAGTTCTATCTAAATTTGTTTGAGTACCCTCTTTTTCTCCCCATGGTGCTGCTGGAAGTTTTATATGTGCAAATTGTGAGGTTTCGCTATTTTCATAAGCGTTGAACTCTACAATAAGTGGTATTCTTTTTAAAAGCTCTTCTGTTTTTTTTCTATTTGGAAGATGATACACAGGATCTGTATGACAGATAATAAGCACTTCAATATCTGCATCTAACATCTGAGTTGCTGTTAAGCCAATTGTTTTAGGTAAATTTTCGGTATTCCAAAACTTACTTACTTTCTTTATAGATTCCTTATCATAGTCAAAATGAACAGCCAGCATAGTTGATAAACCACCAACTTCTCTTCCACCCATAGCATTTGGTTGACCTGTTAAAGAGAAAGGTCCATTTCCATCTTTAAATATTTTTCCAGTTAAAAGATGTATATTTATAAGTGCTAAATTTTTATCAACACCTTGACTAGATTGGTTTAGACCCATTGTCCATGCAGATATTATATTTGGACTTTGTTTAAACAGTTGCCAAAACTCTTCAAATTGCTCTTTAGTTAAACCTGTTCTTTTTAACATCTTTGTCACAGGAACTCTTTTAAACTTATTTTTTAATAGTTCATAATTATTTACATAGTTATTTACAAACTCTTTATCAACAAGCTCTTCATCTAAAATACGCTTAGTTATTAGATTTAAAAAGTCTATATCAGTTCCAACTCTAATAGGTAGATATATATCTGCTATTTTTGCTGTATCTGTGTATCTTGGGTCTACTACTACAATTTTTAAACCGTCTCTTTTTGCTTTTTTTATTTGGTTATGAAATACTACATGTGCTTCTGCTGTATTAGCCCCAATTAATATCAAAAGGTTAGCATCAAAGATATGATTCATACGAACAGGAACATAATCTATCCCAAAAGCTTTTTTATATGCAACTACTGCACTTGACATACATGTACGACTATTTGTATCAACATTTGGTGTTCCTATAAAACCTTTACCGAGTTTATTTGCTATATAATAATCTTCTGTTAGAAGCTGACCAGATAAATAAAAGCCAATTTTCTTTTTATTTGTCTGTTTTATTTTTGTACTTATCTTTTGTATTGAGTCTTCCCAAGATGTTACTTTATATTCCTCATCAATATTATCTCTTATTTTTGGTCTTAGTAATCTACTAGCTGTTTGTATACTTATAAGTTCACTTACCCCTTTGCTACAAACTTTACCTTCATTTATAGGGTATACCACATCACCAATAAGCTTATTTTCTTCAAACTCCAAACCACACCCAACACCACAATAACCACATACAGATTTAATCATAAACTTTATTAGTCTCCTAAAACTCTAAAATCACAAATCTCACCATCGTAAGCCTCTATTGATCCATCTTCAATTTTATAATACCAACCATGAATATCCAAAGTACCATCATTTACTTTTCTTAAGACAGCTGGATATGTCAAAAGATTTTCTAGTTGATGTTTAATAGATATCTTTTCTGTAGTTCTTAATATTTGTTCTTTATTTGTTTTATCTTTTGTTGCTAGAAGTGTATACTCTTTTGCTTTACTTCCAAGCTCTAACCACTTCTTTACATGTACCAAATCTGGCTCATCACTTAAGTCTTCATATAGTGAAGCACATGCTCCACAGTGACTATGTCCACAAACTATAATATCTTTTACACCTAATACACTAACAGCATATTCTATAGCTGCTGTACTACCATGAAAATCATTATCATTTTTATATGGTGGTACAAAGTTTCCTATGTTTCTTAAAATAAACATATCTCCAGGTTTGCTATCCACTATTAGATCAGGTACCACCCTACTATCACTACACCCTATAAATAGTATTTTAGGTTTTTGACCATTTTCAACTAAATCATCAAATTTTACTTCAAGCTTTGGGAAATGTACATCTTTAAATTTTTTATTACCTTTTATCAAACTATCTATATGCATACTATTTACTCCTATATTATAAATGTAATTATACAATAAATAAAAATAAATAGAAAGAAATAGAAAAGATAATTTAATTAATTCAGAATTAATTTATATATTTGATTTAATAAGAAAAGCATTTTAGGTTTCTTCTGTAATATTTAATGTAATATTAAGAGATAACTGTACATAAAATATACAATTAGTGTGATTAATAAGATAGATATTATTGTATACTTTCGCTATCAAACATAAATAAATGTAAATTTAAGGAGAAAAAATGTTTAAAAAAGTTTTAAAAGTTGGATTAGGATTATCTGTAGTTGCATCTACATTAGTAGCAGCACCAGAGAAAACAAAATTAAAGATAGGGTTTATTGCATTAACAGATTGTGCACCATTAGTTATTGCTAAAGAGAAAGGTTTTTTTAAAAAGTATGGTTTAGATGTTCATGTTGCAAAAGAGGGTGGTGGATGGCCAGGTATTCAGCAAAAAGTTATTAGTGGAGAGTATGATTTTTCACACGCACTAGCTGGTAT
>JAYEMI010000080.1:0-6728 GCA_034718015.1 Campylobacterota bacterium
ATGATGCTATTATGACATCGATGATTTTTATTAAACTTAAGTAAAGTTATCTAATTGATGAGATGATTTTTTCAATATCAAGTTTTGAACTCATAGTATTTACAAATTCATCTATAGTGTCTTTTTTATATTGTTCAAATTTATCATCATCAAATAATCCATGAACAAAAGTACCTTTTATATTATTTTTTTCATAATATAATGGATACTTAGAACTTACTCCGTGATGGATCTCAAATCCATCTACTTTTTTTCCAAAAATCTCATAAGTTTGTTTTTTTAGAATTTTATCTTTTACAAATATTATCTCATCATCTACAAAACCAAGACCAAGTTCAATAGTAGGTTTAGATGTTTCTATTGCAAATGGATCTTTTATATTCTCAAACATCATCTCGTAACCACCACAAATACCTAAAATATCATTAGATATATTTTGAAGTTGGGTAAATAGTCCAATTGTTTTTAGCCACTTTAAATCATTTATTACTAGTTTTGATCCAGGTAAAATAATCAAGTCATATTTATCTAAAGATATATTACTATCTATAAACTCCAAGCATACTTCTCTAGAAGCTATTAGTGGTTCAAAATCGTTATAGTTACTCATATGTGGATAGTTTATAACTGCTATCTTTTTAGTGGTATTTATACAGTTCTGGGTGAAGTTTTTTAAACTTGCACTATCTTCAAACCCAAGATTAAAAGGTATATAAGGCAATACCCCTAAAACTGGTATTTTAAACTCATTCTCAATGATACGAATTCCATCATCAAATAAACTCAAATCTCCTCTAAATTTATTTATAATAACACCTATAACATTATCTTTTAATTTTTCTGGTAATAAATTATAAACACCCCATATGGAAGCAAACACTCCACCTTTTTCTATATCTGCTACTAAAATAATTTTTGTATTGAATTTTGAAGCAATATATATATTTGATAAATCTTTATCCATAAGATTAAGTTCAACAGGACTTCCAGCACCCTCACAAACTAAACAATCATATTTTTTATCTAAATACTCAAAGCATCTATTTACAGCTGGTTTTAATGTATCTAAATCTCTATAATACTCTTTTACATCCTTATCATCTACTACTTTACCCTCAACTATAAGTGAAGCACTATTTCCTCGTCCCGATTTTAATAAAATTGGATTTAGGTGATATGAGGTTGGAGTATTTAAAACTTCTGCTTGAAAATACTGAGCTATTGCTATCTCACTTAAATCATCACAAACATGTGAGTTATTAGATACATTTTGAGCTTTAAAAGGTGCTACACTGTATCCTGAGTTTTGTATTATTTTACCTATTATAAATGTTATTGTTGATTTTCCTGCATCACTGCTTGTACCAAAGATACTTATGTTTTTTATCACTATATTTCCTAATTGATTAATCAAGTTGTATTTTAACCAATACTAAATAAAATAAGCAAAAATAGTGTACAATCCATTTATGAAACATTTAAAAGGCTTTGGTAAGCGATACTTCTCTTTAGCAATTATTGCTATGTATTCTACACTTTATAAACTATCAACAGTAGATAGTAATTTTCAATACCATCTAAAAGCTTTTGAATACTTACCATTAGCACAAGCTCCACCCTACCCTAATTTTAATAACTAACAAAAACAAAAAACATATAAATTAAACAAAAATTAAATTAGGACAATTAATGACAAATAAAATAACATTAAGTATAGCTACTGCTATATTATTAACTACAAACACTTTAACTGCAAACGAAGATTTAGGGATGATAACTGTTACAAGTGCCACAAAATCGGAACAATCAATTAAAGATGTTACATCAAATGTAGAGGTAATAACCTCTACTGAATTAGAAGAGAAACATATCTCAACCGTAACAGAAGCATTAAACCTTGTAAGTGGAGTAAGCTTTACTTCAAATGGTGGAATTGGTGCAACTACATCTATACATCTAAGAGGTATGAATAACAATAGAACTTTAGTTTTAATAGATGGTGTAAGATTTCAAGATCCATCAAATACTAGTGGATCTAATATAGCACACTTAATGATAGCAGATATAGAGAAGATTGAAGTTATAAAAGGTGCGCAAAGTGGTATATGGGGAGCAGATGCTAGTGCTGGAGTGGTAAATATTATCACAAAAAATGCTAAAGATGGAACAACTGGTAGTTTATTGGTTGAAGCAGGTAGTTTTAATACTAAAAAGATAGCAGGTGTGTTATCTCACAAAGAAAAAAACTATGATGTAAAACTTAGTACTCAAAAAATCAAAAGTGATGGATTTACAGTACAAGCACCAAATGGTGAAGATATCAGTAAATATGAAGATGATAAATATGAAAATACAACTTTAAATTTAAAAGCTAACTACAATATCGATGATAGCTCACAAATAAAAGCAGATATCAAAAGTATAGATGCTTTAAAAGAGTATGATAGCTATAATAATCCAGATGATGAAAATATGAAAAGTGATATAAAAAATAAACTCTACAATATTACATATGAAAACAGAATTAAAAACCATAATCTAAAAGTAAAACTTGAAAAAAGTGAATTTGAAAGAGAAGAGTTAGGGACGGTTGCTATGTATGGTAGTGAATATGTCAAAGGGTTTGATGGTGAAAATAATAATGTCGAATTAAGTGATACTCTAAGCTATAATAAAAAAGACTTTGTTATATTTGGTTTTGGAACGAGTTCTGATAAAGTTGATTATACTATGACAAATAATATCTCAACAGATCAAAAGAACAATAACAAATATCTTTATCTAACTAACTCAAATAATTTTGATAAAACAATATTTACTCAAAGTGCAAGATATGACAACTATGATAACTTTGATAATAAAATGACAGGTAAGATAGGAATAAAGCATAATCTAAATAAAGCCACTTTCGTAAGCTCAAATATTGGTACAGCTTACAATGTACCAAATATTATGCAAGAGTTAAATCCATGGGGTGCAGTTAATAGTGATCTAAATCCAGAAAATAGTAAAAGTGCTGATATATCATTTGGTTACAAAGATATTAAAATCACTTACTTTTATAACAAAGTTACAGACCTAATAGAGTGGTATGATCCTGATGGTTGGGGAGGAGATCCTGCTATTTATAAAAATCTTGATGGTGAATCAACTTTTAAGGGTGTAGAGTTATCGTATAAAACAACAATTAAAGAAGATTATTTAGTTTCTCTAAACTACACAAATTTAAATGCAAAAGATAAAGATGGAAATGATTTAGCAAGAAGAGCAAAAGAGAATTTAAAAGTGAGTGTTGATTATTATGGAATTGATAAACTACATGTAGGTTTAAGAGGTGAATATGTTGGTCAAAGATTTGATGACAGTGCAAAAACAAAACAAACAGGTAAATACACAGTGTCAAATTTAGTAGCAAACTATGATATTGAAAAGAATTTTAAAATATATACAAAAATAGATAATATAACTGATAAATACTACCAAACAGTAGATGGGTATACTACAAGTCCAAGAGCATATTATGCAGGGATAAAGTATAGTTTCTAATGAAGATATTTTTTCTACTATTTTTTACGATAAATCTTTTTAGCTACGATAGAATCATAGCATTAAGCCCATCAATCAATGAGATCATATATGCACTGGATAGTGGTGATAAAATAGTAGGAAATACAACATTTTGTAACTATCCAGAAGAAGCTAAAAACAAACCAAAAGTTGGGGGATATTTTGAACCCTCTTTGGAAAAGATATTAAGTTTAAGACCAGAAATAGTCATAATGCAAAAAAGTAGTTTAAAGCTATCTAAAAAACTAAATAAACTTGGTATAAAAACAAAAGTAGTAAAACTAGATAGACTAAATAGTATTTTTGATACAATTAAAGATATAGGTGATGTATTAGATAAAAAAGTTGAAGCAAAAGCTATTTTAGATAGATTAAACAACAGACTTGAAAAAACAAAAAATATTATAAAAAACAAAAGAATATTGTTTGTAATAGGTCATAATCTAAAACTAGAAAAAAGAATATTTGTAGCAGGGCAAAATTTATATTTTGATGACATTATAAATTATAGTGGAAATACTAATGCATTTAAAAGTAGTCGTGTAGGGCAGCCTATTTTAAATATGGAAAATATAATAGCATCAAATCCTGATATAGTGATACTACTTAGCCCATTTAGAGAGAAAAAAGGTTTAACTAAAGATGATTTAATAAATCCATGGCTAAAACTACCAATAAATGCAAAAAAAACAAAATCTGTATTTGTATTAGATAAAGAGTATGCAGGTATATCAAGCAATAGACTTATCTATTTTTTAGAAGATTTTAAAAGGTTTTTATTAGATGCTAAAAATAGATAACTTCACTAATAAAATTATTTCTAAGATTTCATTTGAAATAGATGATAAAAATCTTATTATCTTAGGGTCAAATGGTGCAGGAAAAACGACTTTAGCAAAAGTCTTAAGTGGTATAATCAGTAGTGATGAGGTAAGTATAAATAATGAAAATCCATCTAAAATATATGGTAAGTCTAAAACTAAATTGATCAATTATATCCCTTCAAAGCTTGATATATTTGATGAGTTTATGAGTGTAGAGGAGTTTTTGAGTTTAAGCAATCTACACTCTAGCTTTACTATTGATGAGGTGTTGGAGATACTAGATATATCATATCTTTTAAATCAGCCTTGTAAAAACTTAAGTAGTGGAGAATCTCAACTTGTACTTTTAGGGTCTGCTATACTACACAACTCTCTATACACTATACTTGATGAACCAACATCAAATCTTGATCCTAAAAGGGTGAAAAAAGTATTTCAGATACTAAATAACAAAAGATTTTTTAAAAATAAGATAATCATAACTCACAATCTTGATTTAGCATATAAACTAGGATATGATATTTTATTTTTAGAAGATGGTGAAGTAGTATTTAATGATACAAACAAAACTTTTTTTGATGGTGAAAATTTAAAAAGATTTTTTGATAATAGTGTCAAAAAAATAGAGAATAGTATAGTGGTAAGTTTATGAGATATATACCTATAGTAATCTCTATGTTAATAATATTTATATCTCCTTTTTTTGGTCAAATAGATATATCTATTGATAATATTTTAGATATCAACAAAATGGATCATCAAATATTTTGGGAGATAAGATTACCAAGAACTATTTTAGCTTTTGCTATTGGTTCTATTTTAGCTCTTAGTGGATTGATTTTTCAAACTATTTTTAGGAATCCTATGAGTACACCATTTACTCTTGGTGTAGCATCTGGTGCTACACTATTTACAGCAATTGCAATAGTGCTAGGCTTTGCCTCATATATCTCTTTATTTGCTTTTATAGGTGCTATGCTTACTATTGTTTTACTTTTTATAATAGCCTCTAGATTTGATGGAGTGCAAACATCATCACTTTTATTGGTTGGAATTGCATTGTCTTTTTTTTATAGTGCTTGTTTGATGGTTCTATTTTTTGTAAGTAACTTACAAGAGAGTTATGAGATAGTACGGTTTACAATGGGTAGCTTGGATATTGTTGGATTTAGTGATGTTTATATGGTTGTTTTAGCTTCTTTTTTTATATTAGTGCTTGTAAAGTATTATCAATATCCTATAAAACTACTTCTTACTTCATATGAGTTTGCTATGTTAAAGGGTGTTGATATAAAAAAAACTAACTATATCTTACTCTTAGGTGTTTCTATAGTTGTAGCTATTTGTGTAAGCATAACAGGACCTATTGGTTTTATAGGGCTTATAGTACCACATATCATAAAAACAATGTATAAAAAGAGTGCAGATAAACTTATAATGCCTATTTTCTTTTATGGTGGTATATTTTTAGTGCTATGTGATATGGTAGCAAGAAATACTGGATCAGTATCAGATATACCAATAGGTGTAGTTACATCATTTCTTGGTGCTCCTTTTTTTATCTATTTGATTATTAGTAGAAAAAAAATATAGAAATTCTTAAGTATATATTAAAAAGATATGGTATATACTACTTGATATATACCAATAAGGAGTTACTATGACAATGTTAGCAAAAGTATTTCAAAATGGAAGAAGTCAGGCTGTAAGACTACCAAAAGAGTGTAGGTTTGATACAGATGAGGTTTATGTAGAGAAAGTTGGTGATTCTTTGGTGATGACACCTAAAATAGAAAAAAAATGGGATAAGTTTTTTGATAGTTTAGATGATGTCGATACAAGTGATTTTATGGATGATGTAGAGCAACTTCCTATGCAAAAAAGGGAGCTTTTTTAGATGTTGTATATGTTAGATACAAATATATGTGCATTTATCATAAAAAATAAACCACAACATATAAAAGAGAAGTTAAAAGATATAGAAAAAAACAATGAGATAGCACTATCAAGTATAGTAGTAGCAGAGTTATTATTTGGTGCAAAAAAGAAGAAGAGTCAAAACTTAAGTAAACTTATAGATACTTTTATAGGAAATTTTACAATATATGACTTTGATAAAAAAGCATCAATAGAGTATGCAACCATAAGAGATACACTAGAATCAACAGGAAAAGTAATAGGTGTAAATGATATGTTAATAGCAGCCCATTCAAAAAGTTTAGGTGCAATAATGGTTACAAATAACACTAGAGAGTTTTTAAGAGTTGATGGACTTGGTGTCGAAGATTGGGTATAAAAATAACTATTTCAAAAGAAGATTTACCATTAAAATATAGA
>JAYEMI010000081.1:0-25348 GCA_034718015.1 Campylobacterota bacterium
TGCACCTTTAATATCTGTAAATCTAAAATCTACAAACTCAACTTCATTCTCTTTACAGTAGCTAAAAAACTCTTCTGTGTTATTTACGAATTTTCCCATATTTATAAGTCCTTTTTAGTTTTAATTTGTATATTTTATCCAATTATAAAATAATGTCAAGTAAATAATTGTATATTAAATATACAATTATTGTTCTTGTTTCTTTTTATAACATTTTTTAGTATAATACTTTTATATAAACACACATAAAGGACAAAATAAATATGACACATATTAATGCAATAAATAATTTAGACAAACTAATATCAAAAGTTGAATTTTCAAGACTACAACTTAATGAACATCATATTGTTCAAATAGTAGCAGTAAGTAAATACTCAACTTCTGAAGATATCAAAGTATTATATGAAGCTGGTCAGCGAGCATTTGGTGAAAATAAAATTCAAGACTTTAAAGTAAAACAGGAAGAGTTGAAAGATCTACCAATATCTTGGCATTTTATAGGTACATTACAAAAAAATAAAATCAACAACTTAATAGATTTGAATCCTGTATTATTTCATTCATTAGATAGTTTAGAGTTAGCACAAGAATTAGACAAAAAACTTAAAGCAAAAAATAAATTTATGAATTGTTTACTACAAATAAACAGTGCCTGTGAAGATACTAAATCAGGTGTAAATCCAAATGAAGCAAAAAATATATATAAACAAATACAAGAACAATGTACAAATATTAAATTAAAAGGTGTTATGAGTATTGGAGCGAATAGTAATGACTCTGCACTTATAAATAAAAGTTTTCAAACAACAAAAGAGATTTATGATACTCTTGATAATGCTACTATTTGTTCTATGGGAATGAGTAGTGATTATCCTAGTGCTATTGTACATGGTAGTAATATGATTAGAGTAGGAAGTGTTTTATTTAAGTAGCTACTTAATATAAAACTTTAGATGTATTTGAATTTATTCATTTCTTAATACATCTAAAACATCAATTTGTGTTGCTTTTACTGCTGGATAATATGACGATAAAAATACTATAACCATAGAACCTATAACTATTGAGATAAAATCAATACTATTTAACAAAAGCGGTAGTTTACTTGTACCATAAACATCTGCAGGTAAAGAGATGATATCAAAATTTTCAAGTATATACATACCTGCAAAACCTAATCCAATTCCAACTATAATACCTGTATACCCTATTACTATACCAAGTCTTAAAAATATATGCTTCACCTCTTTTGTACTAGCACCAAGAGATAAAAGTAAAGCTATCTCTTTTCTTCTACTCATAACAGTCATAAGTAAAGAGCTTATGATATTTAAAGATGCAATTAAAATAATAAGCATAAGAACTATAAATAAAGCTTGTTTCTCCATCTCCATAGCTGCAAAAAAGTTTCCATTTTGCTGCCACCATCCCACTATACCTACTCCATATTGAGGTAGTTCTTTCTCTATTAGTTTTATATCTTTAAAAGGTTCTTTACTAAAGATATGGATTCCATCATAATATTTATCATCTTTTTTTAGTATAGTTCTCAAAGCTTCTATTGAAGTGTACATGTAAGCTTTGTCATAAGCAGTAAGTCCAGATTTAAACTCACCACTATAAACAAATCTTTTCATTTTTGGCATCATTGAAAAGCCGCTTGGATTTATGGTTGTGAAATAGAGTGTTACTTTTTGGTTTTTAAATAGATACAATTCATCTTTAATACCTTGACCTACAATTAAATCATATTTATTTAGTTTTGGAATGTCTTTTGTAGCATCTTTATATATCTTATTTATTGAAGATTCTTTATCTTTATTTACACCAAATATAACTCCACCAGACATAGACTCATCACTTTGAATCATAACTTGAGATGTTAGGTATGGTGAAAAAATCAAATTAGGAAATTTTTTTTCTAAATCTTTTAAAAGTGTATCATCAATAGAGCCCTCAATTTTAGGATAAATACTAAGAGGATAATTCATAGTAAAAAGCTTATCTTCGAACTCTTTAGCTGTACCATTCATAATAGCCATAGCAACAATAAGTACCATAACTCCAACTGCAACTCCTACAAATGCCAAAATAGCACTTATTGATATAAACGGATTTTTTTTATCGAATCTAAGAT
This sequence comes from Campylobacterota bacterium, assembly GCA_034718015.1. Lineage (GTDB taxonomy): Bacteria > Campylobacterota > Campylobacteria > Campylobacterales > Arcobacteraceae > JAIOSF01. The sequence goes on from JAYEMI010000081.1 coordinate 2,141, forward strand.
ACTTTTTTATTATAAAATTGATTAATTGAGTATTCACTATTGTGCCAATAAACCTTTTTTTGGACCACTTTGTCCACAACATTGTTTATATTTTTTTCCACTTCCACAAGGGCATGGTGAATTTCTTGGTATTTTTTTCTCTGCTACTTGTTTTGATTCATCACTACTTAAAGAGATCTCCTCTACTGATTCTTCCATCTCTTGTCTTAATTTTTCTAATGCAGCTTCCTCAGACTCATCTCTTAGCTGTACAGAGAAAAGAATTTTTATTATCTCATATTTTATAGAAGCGATTAGCTCTATGAACATATTATAACTCTCTTTTTTATACTCAACTAATGGATCTTTTTGATTATAACCTCTAAGTCCTATTCCTGTTTTTAATGTATCCATTGAATATAGATGTTCTCTATATCCATTATCTAAAACTTGAAGATATAGAATTCTTTCGATCTCATCTCTTTGTTCAGAAGCTGGTGCTTTCATCTTTTCTTCATAAACTGTTTTCAAGATAGATAAAAGTTTTTGTTCAATTTCATCAAAATCATTTGCAAAAATATCATCTTTACTTATCTCTAAATTTAACTCCTCTTTTATTTTTAAGACTACATTATCATATGAGAAATCTTCTGCCATTAAACTTTCGCTTATATCTTTAGCATTTTCTATTGTAACTTGAGCAAACTCTAAGATATTTTCATCAATTTTAGATCTTACATCAAACTCAGGATTTAGTAGATTATCTCTAAAACTGTATATTACCTTTCTTTGTTCATTTGCAACATCATCATATTCTAATAGATGTTTTCTACTTTCAAAGTGCATAGTTTCCACTTTTTTCTGTGCATTTTCAACTGCTCTTGTAACCATACCAGATTCGATATGTTCACCCTCTTCAAGTCCAAGTCTATTCATAACACCAGCAATCTTATCACTTCCAAATATTCTTAAAAGATTATCTTCTAAACTTAAATAAAACTGTGATTCACCTACATCACCTTGTCTTCCTGCTCTACCTCTTAGCTGATTATCAATTCTTCTACTTTCGTGTCTCTCTGTACCTAAAATCATAAGTCCACCAAGCTCTTTACACTCTTGTGGAAGCTTGATATCTACCCCTCGTCCTGCCATATTTGTAGCAATAGTAACGGCACCTTTTAGTCCTGCATCTTCTACTATTTTTCCCTCTTTTTCATGTTGTTTTGCATTTAAAACTGTGTGAGGGATTTTTTCTGCTTTTAAAAGTGCATGTAGATGTTCTGATTTTTCAATAGAAGCAGTTCCTACTAAAATTGGTTGACCACTTTTACTAACCTCTTTAATTTTATTACAAACTGCAATAAACTTTTCTCTTTCTGTTTTATATATAAGATCATTTTTATCAATTCTTGTAATTGGTACATTTGTTGGTATTGATACAACATCAAGATTATATATCTCACCAAACTCTGTTGCTTCTGTTTGAGCGGTACCTGTCATTCCTGATAGTTTATTATACATTCTAAAATAGTTTTGAAATGTAACATCAGCTAATGTTTGAGATTCATCTTGAATCTTTACACCCTCTTTTGCTTCTAGTGCTTGATGAAGTCCATCACTATATCTTCTACCTTCACTTAATCTACCTGTAAATTCATCAACTATTACCACTTCATTATTTTGAACTACATAATCAACATCTTTTTCAAATAAGTTATTTGACTTTAATGCTTGATCTAAATGGTGTGAAAGTGATGCATTTTCAATAGAATATAGATTATCAACCTCAAACAACTCTTGAGCTTTTTCTATACCCTGTTCAGTTAAAAGTACAACTTTATTTTTCTCATCAACTATATAATCCCCTGAGATTTTATCAACTTCATCTGCTTTTACAGCTTCAACTTTTTCACCTTTTTCTAAAGCTAAAGCAATTTTATTTGCTTTAGCATAGTCCGTACTTTTGTGATTTGTTGGACCAGAGATGATCAATGGTGTTCTTGCCTCATCGATTAAAATAGAATCTATCTCATCAACCACAACAAAACTGTGATTTCTTTGCACTTTTTCTTCCAATGAATAATGCATATTATCTCTTAAAAAATCAAATCCAAATTCATTATTTGTTCCATAAGTTATATCTGCAGCATATTGCTCTTTTCTATGACCATCATTTTGAACTTCACCTGTTAGTGCTCCAACACTATAACCTAAAAAGTTATATAATGGTTCAAGCTCTTTTGCATCTCTTGAAGCAAGATAGTCATTTACTGTAACTACATGAACACCTTTTCCTGTCATTGCATTTAAAACAACAGCTAGTGTTCCTACAAGGGTTTTACCCTCACCTGTTTTCATCTCAGCAATTCTACCATCATGTAAAACCATACCACCAATTAATTGCACATCATAATGCCTCATACCTAAAACACGTTTAGAAGCTTCTCTTGTAATAGCAAAAGAATCATTAAGAACATCTTCTAAAGTTTTTTCATTGTTTTGAATAAGTAGTTTTAAAGAGTTGAATTTTTCTTGTAACTCCTCATTTGTTAAAGGCTCATATGTTGACTCTAAAGCATTTATTTGTTCTATTTTTTTACGGTATTTTTTTACCTCTTTATCGTTTCTTGTTCCAAATATTTTTGAAAAGATATTTAACATTTATATTGTTCCTTGGTTGTAGTATTGATTTAAAATATTTAATTTAAAGTTATTTTATCTAAAGGATTGTTATGAAGTAATTAAATTTAAGAATATTATTTAAAACATAATTATATTATATTTTCTTTAAGGCTTTGTATTGTTATATTTTGATAAAATATTAATTAATTAACAAAATATAAAGTAGAGGAAACAATGGTAGATTATAAATATACAAATGCAATTATGGGTGAAAGACCAAAAGAGATAGTTCCAAATAAAGAGTTTTTAGAACAGCTTACTATTGATGGATTTCAAGAAATGGTTGATGCATTTTATGATGTAGTAATAGATAGTGACATTGCACACTATTTTCCTGATGATGAAGATGAGTTAGCTTTGATTAAAAAAAGAAATGCTTCATATTTTATCATGAGATGTGGTGGAGATGAGAGATATATCTCAAAATATGGTGGAGAGTTTGATCAAATTAAAACACATGAGATGTTCTCAATCCCAGATAAAGCAAGAATTGAGTGGCTTGGGTGTTGGGAAGAAGTTATGAAAGATATTGAGGATAAAGTTGATCATGAACATATTCAATCTTACTGGAATTGGCTTGAATCATTTTCAAAACATATAGTAAACTATGAAAATGATAGGGAAGACTATGAAGATAAAGCTACTACTACAACAGGTTGTCCATTTGGGCATGGTAAAAAATAACTAAAATATAGGAGATTAAAATGTCAAGAGATATGTGTGCAGATGTAAAAATGGAAGAGGGTTATATGAGAATGAGTGTTGAATATAACAATGAAACAAGTAAAAAAAGAATTCAAGAAGCTATAGGAAAAGTTGAAAAAGATATGCAACTATTTCCAGATGTTACAAGAAGAGCTATTAATGATACTGCTGGTAACTTTTCAGTTGAATTTGGTACAGAGGGGATTCAAAGAGATGCTGGAGATTTTTGCCAAAACTTAATGGATGAATTAGGGATAGCTAATTGTTCAATATAGTATTTGAAAATAATACTGATCATGAGATAAACTTAGACTTTTTAGAAGAGATACTAAATGATATAGCTTCTAAAGAGATAGAGTTTATATTAACTACGAATAACGAAATACAAGAGATAAACTTAACAAATAGAGGTATTGATAAACCTACAGATGTTTTAAGCTTTCCATATTTGGATATGCCTAATGCACCACTTGGTTCAATTGTAATATCTGCAGATTTTGTAGAAAAAAAATCAAAGGAGTATAAACATAGTTTTAATGATGAATTAACTTTACTATTTATTCATGGATTGTTACATCTTCTAGGATATGATCATGAAGTTGATAATGGAGAACACAGAAGTAAAGAGGTGGAACTTATAGCAAAATATAAGTTACCAAAAAGTTTAATCGTAAGAGTATGTGAGGAATAGGTTTTAATATGGATATTTTAATTTTTGTAGTTTCTATGGGAGCTTTGATTTATGGTGCAGATTTCATAATTGAAGAGAGTGAGAAGATTGCTCTACACTTTGATATTTCACCATTTATAATTGGTGCAACTCTAGTTGCTTTGGGTACTAGTTTACCTGAGATGGCTGTTAGTATGAGTGCCTCTTTACAAGGTAGTGGAGATATTGCTGTTGCTAATGTTATTGGTAGTACTATTTTTAACATTTCACTTGTTTTAGGTACTGTTTTTTTGATAGCTAAAAATATAAACCCAAAAAGGGATCTTTTTGCTAAAGATTCTGCTTGGTCACTATTCCCTATCTTTATCTTTATACTTATGAGTATTGATGGAAAACTAAGCCAACTTGACGGTTTTATTTTTTTGATACTAATGGGTGCATATTTACTATTTTTAATTCAAAGTAATCAAGTTGAAGAGCCTGATTTAGAAGATGAAAAAGAAAATTTTGCTTGGTTTAAAACAATAGTTCTTTTAGTTGTTGGATTTGTTTTTGTAGTTGGTGGTGCAGATTTTGCTATTGATAGTGCTGGTAATATAGCTAGAGATTTTGGAGTAAGTGAATGGCTTATTGGACTATTTTTAGTTGCTTTTGGTACAAGCTTACCTGAGCTTACAGTTGCAATAAAAGCAGCTCGTGCAAATAATGCAGATATGGCAATAGGTGCAATTATAGGAAGTAATGTAGCAAACTTCACTATGGTTTTAGGAGTTAGTTCTATAGTTAATCCACTAAATGTAAACTTAAGTGCAAACTTCTTTGACATTATTGCAGCACTTATTGTATCAGTGATGTTGGTATTTATAACTGCTAATAAACTTTATAATAAAAGTGCTGGGATAGTTTTGATGGCTGTTTTAGTACTAGTTATATCAAATAGCTTCTAATGAAAAGTTTATCAGAATTTTTTCATAGTAAGTTTTATATAGAACTTATTGTAGCAAGTATATTATTCATTGTAGCAGTAGCAACAAATAGTATGGTTACTATAATTATATACTTGCTTTATTTTATTATCTTACTAGAAGTAGTACGTGCTGTTATGAGCTTTTTAAGAGAACAAAGAGTGCAAATAAGAATACTTGTTGATGCATTTATTATATTAGCACTAAGGGAATTTATTGTAAATGTTGTTAAATTAAACAAAGAGGAGATAAATAGTATTGAATCTCTTCTGACAAATAGTACTAATTTTCATATATTAGTATTTTCTGGTGTTCTTATATTTTTATTTATATTAAGATGGCTAGCTGTATTTACATCACCTGATAAACTTTGTAAAGATATAAATAAAGATAAATAGATGAAACTAAAATATATACTTTTTTTAGTATCTATCTCTTTCTCTTTTGTTTTTAGTTTAGAATTTAAAGTTGCATCATACAATGTTGAAAATCTTTTTGACCTGAAGTATGATGGAACTGAATACAATCAATATAAGCCTTATAGTAAATATTGGGATGAAAACTCTTTTACTACTAAGCTACATAACATCTCTCAAGTAATAAAGCAACTCGATTCAGATATTATAGCTCTTCAAGAGATTGAATCTCAAAATGCTTTAGATAATCTAAATAAAAAACTAAACTATAAATATACAATATTTATCAAAAATAAAAAATCATCTATTGGTGTAGCACTTTTAAGTAAATTCAAAATTGAAAGATTTGAAAGAATTATAGTAGATAGGCACGATAAATACTCAAGAGATATCTTAAAAGTATTTATATCTGTAGAGAATAAACCTTTAATAATATATGTAAATCATTGGCGTTCAAAAAGGGCTAAAGAGAGTTTTAGAATTATATATTCAACAGCTTTAAAAAATGATTATTCTAAACTTCCAGTTGACACTGATTATATAATTTTAGGTGATTTAAACTCTAACTATAATGAATTTCAAACATTTAAGTATGATAAAAAATTAAATAATACTTATGGTATTACTGGTATAAATCAGGTTTTAAATACAACAATTGATAAAAATTTTATAAATAAAAATAAAATAGAATCTTACTCCAATAGAGTCCATTATAATTTGTGGCTAGATATAAATGAGAAAAATAGATTTAGTACAAAGTTTAAGAAAGAGTTAAATACTCCTGATAATATAATAGTACCAAAAGGATTATTTGATAGTAAAAATATATCTTATGTAAACAATAGCTTTGGTGTATTTAAACCAAACTATCTATACAATGGTAAATATATCAAAAGATGGAATAAATATAGAAAAAAAGGCTACTCTGATCATCTGCCAATATACGCAAAATTTACAACAAGTACTACAAAAAAACAAAATATCACAGATGTAGCTAATATTAATAAAAATAATATTAATAGTCTATATAAAATTCAACACATCATAGAACCTATATATATTAAAAATATAATAGTAATATACAAAAGTAATAAAATATCAATATTAAAACATAATAAAAACTCTAAAGCAATTATGGTTTATGGCGAATATCCTAATTTAAAACTTGGCTATAGGTATGATATTTTGGTTCATAAAATTGATTATTACAATGGTCTAAAAGAGATAAAAGAGTTGTCTATATTAAATAAACTAAACTATGATAAGAGTTATAAAGATAGTATTTTAGATATAAAAGATATTGATCTATTTGATTTATCAAATCAAAATCAAATTGTAAAAAATATTACAGGGGTTTATAAAAATAGGTATTTGTACTTTACTAAGAATAATCAAGAAAAAAAAATTAGATTGTATTTTAAAAAAAATATAATAAAACCAAAAAATAATAGCAAAATAAAGATAAATGAAGCTCAAATCACAATATACAAATCAAATATACAATTAACAATAAACAAACAAACTGATTTGAAATAAAAAAAGCTAAGTAGTTAAAAACTACTTAGCTTTAAAATAGTATTATTTTTATCTATTTACTAGAATAACCAATATATTTACCACACGCCTCATACAATGAAGGGATATCTGTTTTACCAACAAAATCATCAACACCAATTCTTGACATTTTTCCTTTTACTGCTTCAGTTGTCATACTAGAATTTACAACAATTGGTATATGGTTCAATGCAGGATTATCTTTTATAGCTTGAGCGACTTGATAACCATCAGTTCCAGGCATCTCAATATCTGTAATTACTAATCCCACATTTTGAGGATCAACCTCATTTAATCTATCAAGAAGATCACCACCATTTGTAAGAATTTCATAATTAGCTTTTGCTTTTCTTAAAAATTGGTTAACAACTTCTCTAGCAACTGCACTATCTTCTGCTACTAGTATCATCTTTTTATTATTTAATGGTTTTGACACATATCTATCAAGGTCGTTTGGATTTATATTAGTCCAACCAATATCAGATAAAAGTTGTTCAGCATTAAATACTGTACATAATCTACTTTTTTTATCAATATCAACATAAGTTGTATATGTTATTTTAGAATTCTGATTTTCTGAATTAATTAATTCAGCAGTAGTTTTTTCAACTATATTAACCATATCTTTAACTAAGAAACCAACTTGTTTGTGGTTAAACTCACAAAATATAATTAATTTATATTCATTCACAGGAAGCTTCTCATAACCTAACCATCTATCAAGGTTTATAAGTGTTACTGGTTCACCTCTAATAGTAGCAATACCCTCAACAATATCAGTCTCTGATGGAGTATCTGTTATATCAACCTCTTCAGTTATGATAAATGCCTTTATCTTTGCAATATTTATTGCATAAATATCACCATGACCTGTAAAAAATACTGCTAATTGTTGAACATTTCTAAGGTGAGCTTGAGTTAATTGCTCTACACTATTGCTAATACCGCTCATATAAATTCCTTTGTATATTTAAAGTTTCTAATTTCATTTATTTTATCTGTTTTTCACTTAATACTTTTTTAACTGCTATACTACACATAGTTAATCCAAAAGCTCCTGTAACACCTACAAAGCTACCCATATCTTTACATTGAGGTAACTCTGAACTAAATATTACTTTAAAACTTTTATTAAATCTCTCTTTTTTTAGTTCATCCCTAATTTTTTTCGCAAATTTATCGTTGTAAGTTTTAAATATATCTATATACTCTATTTTTGTAGGATCAATTCTTTTTGCACTACCTGTTGTAGATATTAGTTTTTTATGATATTTTTTTATGATTTGAATTTTTGGTTTTATATCATCAATTGCATCAAGTATTAAATCATAACATGACATATCAAAAGAGTTCACCCATTCTATATCAATTTTTTGATTTATTGCTGTTATATTTGGATAGATCGTTTTTAAATGGTCAACTTTAATAGAACCAACCAAATCACTTCCTATTTGTCTATTTTGATTTGTTTCATCAAAAATATCATAATCTACTATTGTAATATTTTCAATACCACTTCTATATAAACAATCAAGTGCATAACCACCAACACCACCTACACCTAATATGATTATTTTAGAATTTTTTAATTTAGAAAAATCAGTACCAAATAACTTTTTACATCTATCATGTTTCAATATAGTATCCTTTTAGTTAAATAATTACTTTATCATATAATATTTAATATAAAAGAATAGTATATTTTAAATTATACAAAAAGAGAATACACAAATCCGTAAACTATTACAGATAAAGCCATCATCATTTCAGAGCTTGTATTATTATCACCCAACAAACCTACTCTAACTTTGTCTAAAAATACAAAGAATACTACTACTAAAAGTGAAAATATCAATTCCATAACATACTCCTTTTTAAAGTTTATATAAGATTGTAAGATAAGAATAATTAATACTATAAAAGTATTTTAAATTAGTTTTTATTTATCAGAAAGAGGATTATTTTTCCTCTTTTTTTAATATTAGTGTTGTACTTGTATCAGGTATCAGATATTTTTTTGCAACATTTATAATATCTTCTATTTTTAGCTTGTCTATCTCTTTTTCATAATTCATTAAAGGACCAATATCCCCTCTTGAAAGATAACTTCCATAAAGACTAGCAACACTACTAGAGCTTTCTAGTGCAAAAATAAAATCTGATTTTGTATTTATTTTTATTTTGTCAAGTTCACTTTGTTTCACTTCACCATTTTGAATCTTTTTTATCTCTTTTAATATCTCTTTTTCCACAATTGTTGCATCAATTCCAGGGTTACAAACAGCTAAAAACATATACACACCTGGATCTTTTAATTCCATATTATATGCATATATTGTATTTACTAATTGTTTATTATCTATTAAAAGTTCATTTAATCTACTACTTTTACCACTACTTAAAAGCTCACTAAGAGCAGATAAAGCAACTTGATCTTTATGTGTAAAATCAGGTATATGAAAATTAATAGCTATCATCTCAACTTGCGAATCTTTATGAACTATAACTCTTTTAGCACCATCTTGAGTTGGTTCTACAGTGTGTAACTTTGAAGGTTGTTTTTCATACTTGTTTTTTATATTTTTAAAATATTTTTTTGCAGTTTTGAACACTTCATCTTTTTTTATATCTCCTGCAACTATTACAATTGCATTGTTTGGTGCATAATATTTTTCATGAAACTCTCTTATATCTTCTATTTTCCAATTTAAAATATCAGACATAAACCCAATTGGTGTCCAATGGTATGGGTGGTATGTAAAAGTATTATTAAAAAGTTTAAAATACAAATATCCCATAGGACTATTATCTGTTCGCCATCGTCTCTCTTCTGTAACTACATCTCTTTCTGGCTGAAACTCCTCATCTTTTAGAGTTAAATTCTCCATTAAGTCTGAGTACAACTCTAAAGATTTATCAAGGTTCTGACTACTTGATTTTATATAATAATGTGTATAATCAAATCCTGTAGAAGCATTATTCACTCCTCCAAAACCTTTTACTATTTCATCAAATTGTCCTGCTTTAAGATTTTTTGTTGATTTAAAGTTCAAATGTTCTAACATATGTGCTATTCCACTTTTTCCCATAATCTCATCACGACTACCTACATTGTAAAATATATCAGTTGTTATAACATCTGAATCATTATCCATTGGAATTGCAACTATTTTTAAACCATTTTCTAAAGTTTCCTCATAATATTTTGGTAAACTACTTTGCGCCATTATCACTCCTTGTGCAATTATAAATAATAATACTAACTTAAATTTCACTATTATCTCCATTTTATTTTAAACTTCAAATACAATCACTGTCATATCATCATTTCTGTCATTATTTTCTATCATACTTTCATAACTATCCATTGCTTTTATAAATATCTCTTTTTGTTGTTCCATGTTTTTATTATGATTAAGTTTAATAATCTCACTAAATCTTTTTTTACCAAATGGAAAATCTTTCTCTCCACCATTTTGATCTAAATAACCATCAGTTGTACAGTAAAATTTCATTCCATTTTCAACATTTAGAATAGTTTCTTTATATCTATAATCCATATCACATTTTTTATAACCAACAGAATATCTATTACCTTTAATTTTATTAAGTTTACTATTATTATCTACATAAAATAGTGGTGTTTCTGCTCCTGCAAATTTAAGAATTTTATCTTTTTTATTATAATAGATAATTCCACCATCCCATCCTGCATTTGATCTACTCTCATCATTATCCTGTTTTAAAAGAATTTTCATTGTTCTATTAAAATATTTCATTATCCAAGCGGGACTAACCTCTAACTCTTCATTGTCTTTTATTTTTGATACAATTTCTCGCTCTATTGATTTTACTATCATAGTAACAAATGCACCAGGAACCCCATGCCCTGTACAATCAATAAAAAACAATAAACACTCATCATCGTGTCTTAACTCATCAAAAAGGTATATATCACCACCTACAGTATCTTTTGGTAACCAATGGATAAAATAATCTTTAAAATATTTTGAAAACAACTCTTGTTCTGGTATTAACGCACCTTGAATTAAAGATGCATATTCTATAGATTCTCTTGTATGTTTATGAGCTAACTCTATCTCTTTTTTTGCATTTGTTAAATTTTGTTCATTTATAACTAGTTTGTCAATCATACCTTGCAAACTATCTTGATACTCATAAAGTTTTTTCTCATTTTCATTTAAAATATTAACAAAATAATTTGATATTTGAGATATAAATAATATACCAAGTAATATACTACTAATAGTTGTACTATTAAAATCTAAATGAAAAATAGAGCAAATAAAGATAACAATTATTGCAGATATAATAGCTACTATATTACCAACTTTTTGACCACCCACATAATATGCAATCATTATTGTAAAAAAATACCACATAAATCGTATTTCGCTTTTAGGATATATCACAATTGTTGTTGTAAAAACTACCAAAGCAAGTGCAAGTACAATATTTAATATAACTGTATTGTAATTTTCGGATCTTTTAATAATAAAATATAATATAGCATTACAAATAGCATAAACTATCATTAAAGGTGTTCTATATTCTATATATTGTGTAATTCCAAAACTATCTAAAAGCGCTAAAGCAGAAGAATATATAAAACTAAGTACTATTACTAGTCTTAGAAGTTTTAATTTTTTTTCACTATAAGTATTTTGAAACACTATAACTCCTTATCTAAAATCAGCTCCAATAGCTTCTTTAATATTTGTATAACCATCTGCTTTTAAAAGCTCTATTAGTTCATTATTTATATTTTTACACATAGATGGACCTTGAAATATATATGCACTATATATCTGTACCAAGCTAGCCCCAGCTTTAATTCGGCGATATGCATCTTTTGCATCACTAATACCACCTACACTTATTAGAGTAGTTTTATCGTGTAGTTCTTTACCAATAGCTTTAAATAATTCATACGATTTTTCACTAAGAACTTTTCCACTAAGTCCACCAAAATCTTGAGGATTAGGTATAAGTGAGTAATCATTTGTAGTATTTGTTGCAATAATTCCATCAGCACCAGCTTCAATAGCTGTTTTACATAAAGTTATTGCCGTATCTGCCATCATATCTGGAGCAATTTTAAGTAGTATTGGTGTACTTGTAATACTTTTAGCCATACTAAATACAGCTTTTATAAACTCTTCATTTTGTAAATCTCGCAAGTTTGGAGTATTAGGGCTAGATATATTTACTACTAAATAATCACATATATCTTTAAATCCTTTAATTAAAGTTTCATAATCATCTAATGCTTCATTCTCAGGAGTATTTTTATTTTTCCCTATACTTGCACCTATTGGTATTGCATACGGATATACTTTTTTTAAATTCTCTATAACTTCATATGCTCCATGATTATTAAATCCCATTGCATTTTGGATTGTTTCATATTCTGGATATCTAAATAATCTTGGCTTTGGATTTCCTGGTTGGGCTTTTGGAGTCATTGTTCCTATCTCTGTATAACCAAATCCATTTGCCATCATTGATTTTATCATAGTTGCATTTTTATCAAATCCTGCACCTAGTCCAATAGGGTTTCTAAATGTTACACCTAAAACACTTTGTGTTAACATCTCATCATTTACAAAATTTTTTTCAACCATATAATTATTTATAGTTCTACAATAAGGCAACGCTCTTAAACCATATTCTGCTATTGTATGTGCAGTTTCTGGTTGAAAATTAAACATTACTTTTTTAATTGTTTCATAGTTTATCATTTTTATTCATATCCCTTTTTATTAATACTATTTTATTATATTTTACCTTTTAGTAATAGTAAAAACTTATTATATCCAAACTCTTTTAAAGTGTAGAAAAAAAGTATAAACCCACTTAAACTTGAAGCTAATGCTAATCCAATAGCACCATAAGGTACTATTAAAATAAGTGATAATATTATATTCCAAAAAAGTGATTTCATTGTTATTTTAGCAGCTAAGCCTTGCTTCTCATGGCTATATAACCAAAGAGAAAATATCTTTGCTAAACCAAATGGAAGTAAACCTATTAAATACATAGTAAGTATAAGTGCAGTTTGTGTTGTATCAGTTGTTTCAAAGGCACCTCTTTGAAAAAGTAACTCAACAATAAACCTATCAAAAACTATCCCTATAACTGTAGCAACTCCAAGTAATCCAAATAAAATATAAAATGCTTTTTGTAGATATTTCAAAGCTTTTATCTCATCTTTATTTTTTATAGCCTTTGCAATTGAAGGGAAAAGTGCCACACTAGTTGCTATTGCAAAAAGAGCCAAAGGTAACTGAAAAACTCTATTTGCATAATATAAATAACTTATCGTTCCACTAACTAAAAAAGATGCTAACCATGTATCTAAAAAAGCAGCAATATGAGCTGCACTACTACCAAATACTGCTGGATAAAATTGTTTATAAAACTTACTTTGTTTTATATCTCTTTTTCTTTTTTTTATATTTGTAGTAAAAAACTTGATTTGTAGTTTTTTAATAGCAATTAAATGAACAATAACTTGTAATATCCCACCAAATACAACACCCCAACTCATAAAATATACAATCTCATATTTTTCAAAATTTTGTGATATTAAAAGTGAAATAATAAGTGATATATTTAAAAGTGCTGTGCTAAATGCAGTAGTTGCAAAGTGATGTTTATACTGTAATAGTGCTGCTAAAAATGTAACAACAAATATCAAAGGGAGATAATAAAAACAAATAGCCACTAAAGGGGCAGCTAGCTCTATTGTTGTATCATCAAAACCAATAGCAATAGCTTTAGTAATTAATGAGGTAAAAAGTGTAACAACTAAACTTAAAACTATAATAAAACTCAAAAACTGTAAAAATATGACACTACTAAACTTTAATTTATAATTTGATTTAGCATATGCTGGTATAAATACTTGAGTAAAAGCACCCTCAGCAAAAATACGACGAAATAGATTAGGCAACTTAAATGCAACAAAGAAAATATCACTATATACATTAGCACCCAATATTGATGCAGTTAATAAATCTCTTAAAAATCCCAAAATCCTAGATACCAAAATACCAGCACTATTTGTAAATATATGTTTTAACAATTTGCATCCTGCAATCTTTTTATTTATCATACAATAAAGCAATTTTAGATAAAATAAATTCTTATATATAAAAGGATTTTTAAATCGTGAACAATAATAAATTTAATTTTACTGATATTAGTGATGACTGTATTAAATGTGGAAAGTGTAAAACTGTTTGTACTATTTTTAATATCAATCAAGATGAAACAACATCTCCTAGAGGTTTTATTGATCTTCTTGGAGCCTACAAAAGAGATGAACTAGAACTTGATTTAAATGCAAAAGATATATTTGAAAGTTGTTTTTTATGTACAAATTGTGTTGAAGTATGTCCAAATGATCTACCTACAGACATGATAATAGAACAAGTCAGATCAGATATAGCACAAAAATATGGAATAACATGGTATAAAAAAGCTTTTTTCTTTTTATTAAGAGATAGAAAAATTATGGATTTTATGGCAAAAATAGGTTGGGTTTTTCAAACCTGTGGATTAAAAATCAATCATGAGGCACAAAGTAGTAAACTAAGATTAAATCTACCAATAGAGATGATAAAAGATAGGACACTACCTTTTGCCCATAGAAAATCATTTTTAAACTCATACCCAGAAAATATTATCTACAGTAAAGAGAATAAAAAAATCACAAAACACAACAAAGTAGCCATTTTTATTGGGTGTATGGGGAACTACGCATATACAAATATAGGGAAAAGTTTGCTTTATATATTAGAAAAACTTGAAATTGATGCATTTATACCAAAAAAACAACTTTGCTGTGGAGCACCTGCTTATTTTACTGGTGATTTTGATACAGTGAATTTTTTAAGTAAAAAAAATATCAAATACTTTGAAAGTTTTATTGACGATGTCGATGCGATTATTGTACCTGAAGCTACTTGTAGTGCTATGATTAATACAGACTGGGAACATTTTTTTCACGACCAACCACAATGGAAAGAAAGAGCAGCAAAAATTGCACCAAAAGTTATAATGGCAACTAAATGGCTAGAAAACAATACAAAACTAAAAGAACTACTTAAAAACAATGGTCAAAATATGACCGATATAGTTACATATCATGATCCTTGTCATGCAAAAAAGATGCAAGGTGTTTACAAAGAACCAAGAGATTTAATATCACAAAACTATAAAATAGATGAGATGAGTGATTCTAATGAGTGTTGTGGCTTTGGTGGGGTTACTATGCAAAGTGAAAAATATCATTTTGCAAAAGCAGTTGGTGTTAAAAAAGCAGCAATGATAAACAAAACAAAAGCAAATATTGTAAGTGCTGAGTGTAGTGCATGTAGAATGCAAATTACAGACAGCTTAGGTAGAACAGATACAAATGTAGTATTTAAAAATCCAATAGAACTAATAGCAGAGGCATTAAAATAGTGGAAACTTGGAACAATATTTATAGTAATTTTGACCCTATAGCATTTAGTATTGGAAGTATTACTATACATTGGTACGGTATTATGTATGCTATTGCATTATTAAGTGCAATTTTTATTGCTCATTGGATAGTAAAAAAAGACAATCTTAATATCTCAAAAGATATATTAGATAGTTATATTTGGTGGGTAGAGATTGGTGTTATACTTGGAGCTAGACTTGGTTATATAATATTTTATGATACTCATACAAGCTATTATCTTACTCATCCATGGCAAATATTCAATCCATTTTCAGCAGACGGAACATTTGTTGGAATATCTGGTATGAGTTACCATGGTGCATTAGCAGGATTTATCATATCATCTATTTTATTTTGCAAAAAGTATAAAGTATCTTTTTGGTTTGTCACTGACATTGCAGCTTTAGCTGTACCTTTAGGTTATATATTTGGTCGTATTGGAAACTTTATAAACCAAGAGTTAGTTGGAAGAGTTACTGATGTATCTTGGGGAATTTATGTAAATGGAGTATTAAGACATCCTTCTGCTCTTTATGAAGCATTTTTGGAAGGTTTTGTTGTATTTGTAATATTGTTTTATTTAAGAACGAAAAAACAATTTGATGGTCAATTAGCGATTACTTATGTGTTTCTATATTCTATTATGAGGATAGTTGCAGAGGTTTATAGACAACCTGATGCACAACTTGGATTTTTATTTGGGACTTCTTGGTTAACTATGGGGATAACAATATCAGCATCTTTTGCACTAGTTGCAATCATATTTTATACCATTAGGTATAATAGCTTAAAAAATTAATCTTATATTTAATATATAATTTTAATCTCTGTTATAAATATCTTCTATATATCCAAGTCTAATAGCTTCATCTTCAATCTTATTTTTAAGAAGATCCAGCCTCCACTTATGCCTTTCAGCAAATTCTAAAATCTCTTTTTCTCTCTCTTCTTCATTACAAAATACATAAATTCGTTTCATAAATAACTTTGGTATTTGTATAGCAATAAGTTGAAAATAGTTTTCTTTACAATTTCTTGAACAAAAAGCTTTACTCATAGCAATCTTTTTTTTACAAAAAGGACAATGTGACATTATTAAATACTCCTAATTACTTTTGTACTGGTACTAATTTATAATAACTAGCGTTCGTTATATCTTGTACATATTTTGGATCAGTTTCGTGTAGTGCGATAATCTGTATCTCTTGTCCATAAAGTAACCAACCTCTAACTTCATGATCTTCTAATACACCTAAAGAAAACATCTCTACTAATTCATCTTTAGATACTATTTGCTCTTCCATTAAATATCCCTAACTTTTATTATTATCTGGAGTATCAATTTGATAACCCTTTGATGAATTATTTCTAATAATACTATAATATGTTTTATTTCTAATTTTATTTATAACATTTCTCATTGTAAAAATACTCATCTTTTTTTCTTTCCATACATTCTCTTTTATATCATCATAATCTATTATTTTATCGTGATTATCCAAAAGTAATTTCAATACCTGGAACTCATATTTTGTAAAAGCTATTGCTCCATTATTGTTATAAAATCTTTCCCTGTAAGCATCATAATAGATATCTTCTTTTAAAAGAATTTTATCTGCCCTTTTTGATTGATTAAGTGCTACTATTACAGCTAATCTTAAATTATCAAAATCTAAAGGATATTTCAAAATAGATATTACTGATCTGTTGATACAGTCTACAATAACTTTTTCATCTTGCTCTTTTACTATAGCTATTTTAGGTAAAATTGGATGTATCATTGAAATCTTACCTACAATTTTCATCGAATCTTTACAGCTATAATCAATAACCAATAAATCAAATTTTTTCTCAAAATCATCTTCGTAGTTACTAACAAAAATAACTTCATTACAATCTTCAAGCTTTGACGAAATCTCATTTTTAAATTCCAAATCATCAGTGATACATAAAATTGTCATATTATTAAATTTTCTTAGTTTTTTTATCATCATTCTTTTCTCTAAATAGTAATTTTTTGTATTATATCGAAAAAAATTGTAGTTGTCAAAAGTTATTTTATTTCAAAATGTAATACTAAAGAATTATTTTAACATTGCCCAATTATTTCCCACTGAAACACTCACTTTAAGGGGAACATTTAATTTATAGATATTTTCCATAATTTCTACTAATTTTGCTGTTGTTTCTTCAACTAATTCATCTTTTACTTCAAAAATAAGCTCATCATGAATTTGTAATAACATTTTAACATCTTGATTATTTTTATATTTTAAATCAATCTTATTCATAGATAATTTAATCAAATCAGAGGCACTTCCTTGAAATACTGTATTTACAGATTCCCTTTGGTAGTTTGCTTTTAACATACCTGTTGCATTTTCAAAGTCAAATCTTCTTTTTCTTCCTGTTAAAGTTTTTACATAACCAACTTCCATTGCATTTTCTTGAATAGATTGAAGATACTCCTTAACTGTAGCAAAACTTTCAAAGTAACTATCTATATATGTTTTTGCCTCTTTTGCAGGAATACCTAGCTGCTCCCCTAGCTTTCTACTTCCCATTCCATAAAGTAATCCAAAGTTTATAGACTTTGCAATATTTCTTTTTAAAGCAGCTTCCTCCTCTCCAAATATTTTTATAGCAGTTTGAAGATGTATATCTTTGTTTTCATTAAAAGCTTCAACTAAAGCTGAATCTAAACTATAGTGAGCCAAAAGCCTTAACTCTATTTGAGAATAATCAATTCCTACAAGTTTATATCCTTTTGAAGCTACAAAACCTTCCCTTATCATACGACCAGCACTTGTTCTTACTGGTATATTTTGTAAGTTTGGATTTTTACTACTTAGTCTTCCTGTTGCAGTACCTGTTTGTAAAAATGAAGTATGAATTCTATGCTCGATATTATGAAGTCCTAATTCTAAAAGTGGTTCTATATATGTTGAGTGCAATTTAAAAGCCTCTCTATATTCTAAAAGTTTTTCTATTACCTTGTGTTCATCTTTTAATTTAAATAAAACTGCTTCGTTTGTACTGTACCCAGTTTTTGTAGCTTTTGGTGGTGTTAATTTTAGTTCCTCAAATAATACTACTGCTAATTGTTTTGGTGAATTTATATTAAATGTTGAACCAGATAACTCATATATCTCATTTGTAAGTTTTGATAAATTAGCTTTTGATTTTTCTTTTAGATTTTCAAAAAATAAAGTATCTATTTTAATACCTCTATTTTGCATATTATTTATAACATTTATAAAAGGGAACTCTATCCTTTTTGCTATTTGCATTAAATACTCTTCATCATTGTTTTTAAACTCTTCTAAAATTTTATTGTATAGTTTTAATGTAATGAAAGCATCTTCTGCTGCATAAGAGCAAGCTTCATTTAAATCTACATTTGAAAAGTTTTCCCCTTTTTTTACTACATCTTTAAATGCAATTGTTTTATAGTTATTTAAAAGTCGAAGTGCTAGTTTATCCATCCCTACAGGTTTATCACTATTTAATAACCATGCCATTATCATAGTATCTGCAAATAATTTCAACTCAATATCAAAGCTATTTTTTACTATTTCAAAATCATATTTAAAATTTTGAAGTACAAGCTTATGTGTATTTAAAATCTCAATAGCTTTTTTAGCATCATCAATATTAATTTGCTCACCAACACCTAGATAAAAATGTGCTATTGGTACATAAAAAGATTTTGTATCTTCAAAACAAAAAGAAAATCCCACTATAGATGCTTCTTTTGTCTCTACAGATGTTGTCTCTGTATCAAAAGCTACTATTGCTCCTTTAGGTATATGATTTATAACTTCAAATAGTTTCTCTTTTGTATCTAATAAAACATATTCACAAATATAAACTTCCTCTTTTACCTCAACAATTTTTGACTCATCATAATCTTTTGGAATAGTAGTTTTATAGTTTAATCCCTCTTTATGAACCTTATCAATGATTCTATTCATATCATAATCATTTAATAAATTTGCTATTTTTAATATTGGATTTTCTTTTGGTAAAGCTAATGTTTCAAGCTCCCCTATGTTATCTATACAGTGTGCATCATTGTGTAAAGTAACTAACTGCTTACTAATATAAGCTAGTTCTTTACTCTCATTTAAAAGTTTTTGCCATCTTGGTTTCTCTATTGAATCTATGTTTGCATATATATTGTCTAAGTTATCAAACTGCTTTATTAAAGCTTCTGCAGTTTTAGCCCCTACCCCTTTAACTCCTGGAACATTATCAGCACTATCACCTAAAAGTGATTGGTAATCTGTAAACTGTTCTGGATAAACTCCATACTTTGAAAAACAATCATCTCTAGAGATTATTTTCTTTTTCATAGGATCAAACATAAATATATCGTCTTTTATAAGTTGATAAAGATCTTTATCATGACTTACGACTCTGACTTGTAATCCCTTCTCTTTTGCATCATGAGCTAATGATGCAATAATATCATCTGCTTCATATCCAATTTTAGCTGCAGTTGGGAATCCCATCTTTTCTATAAACTCTATTGCTACAGGTAATTGAGCTTTTAAATCTTCTGGTGCTTCTGGTCTATGGGATTTATATTCACTATATATATCACTTCTAAATGTTTTTCCTTTGCTATCAAGTGCAAAAACCAAATAATCTGTATCAAAATCTCTACCTATTCCACTTATAAAATTCATAAATCCTGTTAACATACCTGTTGGAAATCCTGTCTTTGATTTAAGAGGTGGTAAAGCATAATAGCTTCTAAATAAAAAGCCAAATGTATCGATTATCGTTAGTGTTTTTTTGTTTGATTGCATTGTTTTCCTTACTAATTTGAAATTGTATTATTATTATTTATTTAAAAAATATCAGGCATATCTATATTTGTATCAGGGTAACCATCCATATCAGGTATATCTATATTTGTTGGAACTTGTGGGTCTCCAACTGATTCAAATGTAGTTATTACAGGTGCAGCTCCAAATGGCTCCTCTTTATCTACAAATTTTGTAAGCTCTTTATGAAAGTCTAGTTTGATTGTACCCGTTGAACCATTTCTTTGTTTACCTATTATTATCTCTGCTTCCTCTATTGGTTTATCTATAAATGCACTTTTATATGTTTCACCTTTATCTGCAGCCTCTTTCTCTTTTCTTTGTTCATCTCTCTCTTTATATATATCATCCCTATAAACAAACATAATAATATCAGCATCTTGCTCAATAGCTCCAGATTCTCTAATATCACTTAACATTGGTCTTTTATCTGGTCTGCTTTCTAATCCCCTGTTTAACTGAGAAAGTGCAACAATAGGCACCTCCATCTCCCTAGCTAAAAGCTTTAATCCCCTACTAATCTCATCAACAGTAAGACGTCTATCTTGTCCACCTGTTCCTTGCATTAGTTGAAGATAATCTATAATTATCATTTTTATATTATTGTCTTTATTTTGTGCTATTTTTCTTGCACGTGCTCTTAATTGATTTATATTTACATTTCCATTATCATCAACAAAAAGTTTTTTATTGCTTAGTTGTTGAAATGCCTCTTCAAGTTTGTTTGCTTGTGTTGGGTCAAGCTCCCCTTTTCTTACATTTTGTAAAGGTATCCCTGTTTTTGCAGATAATAATCTTATCATAAGTTGAGTTTCTGGCATCTCTAAAGAGAAAAATATAACACCATCACCTTTTTCGAGATTTTGCAAAGTTGTATTTAAAACAATTGATGTTTTACCCATAGCAGGACGAGCTGCAATAATAACCAAGTCTCCAGGATTAAAACCAGTAGTTTTCTTATCTAATGCATAAAAACCAGTAGTTTGACCTGTTAAGTGTCCTGTACCTTTTTCTTGCATTTTTTTTATATGAGCTCTTGTATTTTCAATAATAACCGTCATATCTTTTAAATCACTACTAGCACTATCCATAGTGATACTATAAAGTTCATTTTGTATTTTATCAACTGCTTCAAGTGCTGTTATGTCATCTTCAATTGTAAGTTTCTTTATATTAGTTGATAAGGTTGCTAGTTCTCTTTTTACTGCACCATCTTTTATCTCTTTTACATAAGCCATAGTGTTAGAGATAGGATTTGCTGAAAGTATCTCTATTAAAACACTATCACTTACCTCTTTATTATCAACTCTTTTTTTAATAAACTCTTCATCAATAGGCATATCTGCACTATTTAAAATACGCATAACTTCAAAAACTTTTTGATGTGCAGGTAGATAAAAATCTTTTGGTTTAAGTACCCCTAAAATATCTTCTATAAGATCTTGATCAAACAGTATTGAGCTTAAAACAGCCCTTTCTATATTGAGAGAGTAGATATTATCCATATTTTAGTTCCTTTTTTATTTTCGTATTGTATCTATAATATGCTGTGAATTTCAATTAAGATATAATCTTTTTAAATATTAAAGGAAAGCCTAATGTTATTTGATAATTTCAACTTATCTTCTGAATTAAACAGTTCATTACTCAAAAATAATTATACTACACCAACTAAAATACAAAATCTAGTTATACCTCTTATACTTGATGGTATTGACATAATGGCTAAAGCACAAACAGGAAGTGGTAAAACTGCAAGTTTTGTTTTACCTATACTGCACAAACTATCTCAAACTATACAAAATAAAAAAGCTAAAATAAAAGTTTTAGTTTTAACTCCAACAAGAGAATTAACCTTACAAGTTGCAGATACATTTGCACTTTTTAGTAAGGAGATGGAAAATAAACCTAAAATAGTAAGTGTTATTGGTGGACAAAGTATAGGAGATCAACTTTTAAGTATTCAAAAAGGTTGTGATATAGTTGTAGCAACCTCTGGAAGGCTAATAGATATAATAGATAAAAAACAGATAAATTTATCTTCTTTAGAGTACTTTATACTTGATGAAGCTGATAAGATGCTTGATTTAGGCTTTGCAGATGAACTTGAAGTAATACTTCAAATGCTACCAGAAAAAAGACAAAACCTACTTTTTTCAGCAACTTATCCACCAAAAATGTTATCTATTGCTTCAAAGATAACTAATACTGCTACAAAAGTGACAACAGAAGATGAAACACCAACAGTAGACAATATAAATCAAAGAGCAATTCTAGTAAACAAAGAAAACAGAAGCCCCCTACTTCAAGAACTGATCCGTAAACAAAAATTCAAAAAAGTACTTGTATTTATGGCAAACAAAAGAGCATCTGATAATATAGCTACAAAGTTTAGGAGGTATGGATTTTTAGCAGATTCTTTTCATGGTGATTTAACACAAGATGAAAGAATATATACACTAAATGAGTTTAAAAATGAAAAGATAAAAATACTCTTTTCTACAGACATAGCAAGTCGTGGTTTACATATAGATGATGTTGATTGTGTCATAAACTTTGATTTACCAAGAGCAGCTGAAGATTATATTCACAGAATCGGAAGAACTGGTAGAGCTGGTAAAAGTGGTATAGCTATATCATTTTTAGATAATGACAATATAGCACATTTTAAACTAATAGAGAAAAGGTATAAGTTAAATATACAACAAGAACAAATAGAAGGTTTTGAGTACAAAGGTGATATAACTAGTAAAGTAAAAGGCTGTGCACCTATTAAAGGGAAAAGAAAAAGTAAAAAAGATAAATTAAGAGAACAAAATAAAAACTAAAACTTTTTAAAGTTTTAGTTTACTTAGATCTCTTTTTCTACTAGAGATTGCAATCACTACAA
>JAYEMI010000082.1:0-11958 GCA_034718015.1 Campylobacterota bacterium
GAGTTTGTATAGCTATAGATGATTTTGGAGTAGGCTATTCAAATTTTGAAAGACTTTTAGAATTTGAACCAGATATTTTAAAAATTGATGGATCTTTGATTAGAAATATTACAACAGATAAATATAGTCAAAATATAGTAGAAACAATAGTAAATTTTGCTAAAAAGCAAAATATTGAAACAATAGCAGAGTACGTTGAAACTGAAGAGATATTTGATTTTTTAAATGAAATAGGTGTTGATTACTCTCAAGGGTATTATTTTGGAAAGCCTGAAAAGTTAACTTTTTAAAGACCTTGTAGAAGTATTTTCCATAAATATTCAACCTCATTATCATTTAAATTGATTGTGCTTTTTTCTTCAAATAGTGTTTTGATTTGATTAAATCTAAAATTTTTACTATAGCTACACTTTCCATGTGTTGGTAAAAAACTTCTTACAAGTGAGATATCATTTTCAATTATCTCTTCACAAAGTAAACATTCGTATTCAGTATGAAGTCTACCTTCAAATTCACATAGTTTTATGTATGATTCAATTAGTGCTCTTTTAGGATTTTGCTTCACCATTTTATGTGCTATTTCATCAAGTAGTAAAAAATAAAAATCATCTATTAGTTCAACATCTTTTAAATGTGGATAAAAAAGTTTTATAAATCTTTGCCAGCAATATAGTTTTTCCCTATCCATAATCCAAGGATAGCCAATTTGTAATACATCTTTTAATCTAGGGATCGTACTTTTCATATTTGATTCTAATTCAAAATCTATTTTGAAACCAATATTTATTGTAGAGTGTCTTGCTCCATAAAATCTGTATGTTGTATAGAAATTATTATTTGTTAAGATAGATACAATTAAATCTTCATCTTTAACTTTATTTACATTTATTATATAGCCTTGCATAAATTTATCTTATCATAAATATTATTAAAAAAACGTTTTGTTACTTTAAGAAAGATTTGGATATAATCGCCTTAATATAGGAAATCTGTAGAGCTCATAGTATAAAATTTTAAGTTTAACGGATTGCCTATTAAAAATAAATGGTACACCAGATTTGTACCCACAAAGGTAATCGTTAAATATGAAATTTACAGATTTTAACTTAAAAGAAGAGCTTAACAAAGCAATTGAAGCAGCGGGATTCGTTGAACCAAGTCCAGTACAAAAAGATTCTATTCCTATTGTTCTTTCAGGAAAAGATATAGTAGCACAAGCTCAAACAGGTACAGGAAAAACTGCAGCATTTGGACTTCCAATTTTAAATATGATGAAATGTGATGGCTCAGTAGAGATGGTTGTTGTTGTTCCTACAAGAGAACTTGCAATGCAAGTAAGTGATGAACTATTTAAATTTGGAAAGTTTTTAAATATAAAAACAGCTACAGTTTATGGTGGTACAGCTTATGCTAGACAAATTAAACATGTAGAAAACGCTTCAATTATTGTAGCAACTCCTGGTAGATTCTTAGATCTTTTATCTAAAAAGCAGATCAATATTGATCCTAGATTTGTTGTTTTAGATGAAGCAGATGAGATGATGGATATGGGATTTTTGGATGATATTAAAGAGATTTTTAATTATCTAAAAAACAGAGAACAAACTTTAATGTTTAGTGCTACTATGCCTATGCCTATTAAAAAACTTGCAGAGAGAGTTCTTAATGAACCAGCATTTGTAACAGTTACAAAATCAGAGATGACTAATGCTAAAATTGAGCAATCTTTTTATGTTGTTGAAGAGTATGAAAGAGATGATGCTTTAATTAGACTTTTTGACTACAAAGACCCTGCAAAAGCGATTGTGTTTTGTAAAATGAAAAGAGATGTTGATAGACTTGCAACTTATCTTGTTGCTCAAGGTTATGCAGCTAAAGGTTTACATGGTGATATGGAGCAAAGACAAAGAGAAGAGGTTATAAGAGCATTTAAATCTAATACTTTAGAAGTACTAGTTGCAACTGATGTTGCAGCAAGGGGACTTGATGTAAAAGGTGTATCGCATGTTTTTAATTACCAGCTTCCTTTTGATTCTGAGAGCTATGTTCATAGAATTGGTAGAACGGGTCGTGGTGGTCAAGATGGTAAAGCTGTTTCTATAGTTACCCCTGCAGAATTTAGAAGTTTACACAAAATACAAAAAGATGTTGGTGCTAAAATAGAGAGTAGAATCATACCAAATAAAGAAGCAGTACAATATAAAGCAATAGATGGAATTAAAGCTGATATAGCAGCACAAGAGATAGATGAATCTGTTATAGAGATTATTGAATCAATGAAAGATCAATTTGATCTATCAACGCTTACTTATAAGCTAGCTACAATATTATTAAAACAAAATAATGTTAAAGGTAAAGACAATATTGGTAAATCTTTAAAAGATATCGAATTTTTACTAGAGAGAGCTAAAAAAGGTGGAGACCGTGGTGGAAACCGAGGTGGTAGAGGTAGAGGTGGACCAAGAGGTGGTGGAGGCCGAGGCGGTTCAAGAGGTGGATCAAGAGATGGCGGAAGAGGTCGAGGTCCAAGAAGTGGATCAAGAGATGGCGGAAGAGGTCGAGGTCCAAGAAGTGGATCAAGAGATAGTTCAAGAGGATAAAAATTATGACATTACAGAAAAAAGCAACAGTTGTATCAAGTAGTGTAGCGGCATTTTTAACGCTAATGAAACTTACAGTTGGGATCATGAGTGGTTCAGTTGCTGTTTTAGCATCTGCTGTTGATTCTGTTTTGGATATGTTTGTATCTTTATTTAACTATTTTGCTATCTCTAATTCTGAAAAACCTGCAGATGAAACTTTTAATTACGGCCGAGGAAAAATTGAAGCATTAGCCTCAGTTATAGAGGGTGTAATTATTACAATGTCAGGACTTTTCTTATTATACACAGCTATTAAAAAATATTACTCTGGTGAAGTTTCAAGTTATCTTGATGTTTCACTTGTTGTTATGGTAATATCTCTATTTATAACTATAATGCTTGTTGCATATCTAAATGCAATAGCAAAAAAAACAAATAATATGGTAATAAAAGCTGATGCTTTACACTACAAAACTGATGTTTGGGTAAATGGGGCTGTTTTGGCTTCACTTGTAATTGTATATCTAACTGGTTATGAGTTGGTTGATATTATTATTGGTGCGGCTATATCTATATTTATTATATATAGTGCTTATGAGCTAATAGAAGATGGAGTTTTAGTACTTTTAGATAGGGCTTTAGAGGAAAATATAGCTGAAGATATTATTAAAATAATAAATGATGAAAACAGAGTAAACGATTTTCATTTTTTAAAAACAAGAGGTGCTGGGGATAACAACTTTGTTGATGTGCATTTAGTATTTGATTGTGTGATTACTTTAATGGAAGCACATAAAGCAGCAGATAGAATAGAAGATAAAATTGAACTGTTAGATAATACTAAAAAATGGATTATCAATATCCATATGGATCCTTATGATGATTCAGATATTAATAATAAAGAAAATTGTATAATCCAACCAAATAATTAAAAATTTTATAATAAGGGTATTAAATAGATGATCTCATGGATGCAAAAACATAAAAAATGGTTGATAGTCACAATATGGATAAGTACAATAGCTTTTGTTGGAGCTGGTTTTGTTGGATGGGGAAGTTATGACTATGGTAAGTCAAATAGTACTGTTGCAATAGTCGGTGAAAAAGAGGTTCCTCTTACTGATTTACAAAATGAGTATAGTGCTTTGTATTCTCAATATCAACAGATGTTTGGTGAAACATTTAATCAAGAATTAGCAAAACAGCTAAAACTTGAAGATGCTGCACTTCAAAGAGTAACACAAAAATATTTATTATTAAACTTTGCAGAAGATTTAGGCTTGGCAGTTACTGATAAAGAGATGGTTAAAGAGTTAGTTAAGATAAACGCTTTTTATAAAGATGGAAAGTTTGATAAAAATACTTATATGTCTGTTTTAAAACAAAATAGAAGAACAGTTGCAGAGTTTGAAGATCAATTAAAAAAAGATCTTTTAGTATCAAAAGTACAAAAACTTTTTGGTACAGAGCTTTTGGATAGTGAGATAAAAAATATCAGTAGTTTATTATATTCACAAGATAAAGTTAGTATCGTAGTTTTAGATAAAAATGATATTAAAGTAGATGCAAAATCTAAAGATATAAAAAAATACTGGGAAGAGACTAAAGATAATTATAAGTCTGACAAAGGTATAAAAATAGCATTTGTAAAAGTTGATAATATAGATGGTAAAACAAAAAAAGAGATGAGAAAAACAGCTCTTAGAGAATATTTATCTCTTAAAAAATCTGAAAAAGATTTCAGTGAAACGAAAGTTGTATATGATAATTCAGAATTTGTTACTAATGAAGATTATAAAAACTTATTAGATTTAGAAAATAACAGTGTATTAAAACCAGTGTATATTAAAGATAGCTATTTTGTTTTACAAAAATTAGATATTATAGCACCAACAACACTACCTTTTGAAGAGGTTAAATCTGAAGTTGAAATTCAGTACAATCAAAAGATAAAAGCTGATATGGTAAAAGATAAAGTGTCTAAAATAAAAGAGAATTTTAATGGTAGAGATTTAGGTTACATACAAAGAGATTCTAAACCTTATATTAAAGGTGTAAGCGAAGAAGATGTATCTAAATTTGTACAGCAACTATTTGCATCTAGTTCAAGTATTGATTCATTTGATTTAGCCAATAAAATTATTGTATATAAAATAACAGATACAAAATTAGCTACTTATGATAAAAAAAATGATGAAACAGTTAAATCAATTTTTACAAATGTAAAAAACAACTCAATCTCTAATGGTTTATTAGAGCAACTAAAAAACAGATATGAGATAAAATCTTTTATGGGAAGCAACTAAATTGAACAAATCTATTTTAGCTATTGATATTGGTACTACAAATATTACTGCAATTGTTGCAACCAATGATTTCAATAATAAAATAAATATTCTAGGGGTAGGAAACACTAAATCTGAAGGTGTTCAAAAAGGTAATATTATAGATATTAACCTTGCAGGACTATCTATAAAAGAAGCAGTTTCAAATGCTATAAATAGTGCAGGATCTACTACTCATGATGTTATTGTATCACTTTCTGGAGCAAATACTAGAACACTAAGAAGTAATGGTAGTATAAATATTCCAAGTGGAATAATAACTAAAAATGAGATAAAACAAGTACTTAAAATGGCATTGTATAATGCTCAAATAATACCTGATTATGATGTTATTCATGTGTTGCCAATATTTTTTAGAGTTGATGATGGTTCAACTATATCAAATCCTTTGAATATGAATGGTTCAAGACTTGAAGTATCTGTAAATCTTATAACTGCAAAAAAAACTTCACTTACGAATGTAAAGAATGCTTTAAAACAAGCTAATTTAGAGGTTGATAAGTTTGTATTAGCTGGATATGCTAATGCAATAGCAACACTTGAAGATGACCAAAAGAAATTAGGGAGTGTTGTTATTAATCTTGGGGGAACTACCACTCAATTAGTTGTTTATAAAGGTACAACAATTATCT
This sequence comes from Campylobacterota bacterium, assembly GCA_034718015.1. GTDB lineage: Bacteria > Campylobacterota > Campylobacteria > Campylobacterales > Arcobacteraceae > JAIOSF01. The sequence continues at coordinate 5,560 of JAYEMI010000082.1, forward strand.
ACAACGATTTCTTACCTATTGGAAGTGAACATATAACTAGAGATATATCAGTGATGTTACATACACCATATAGTGCAGCAAATATGATAAAAAATAAATATGCAAGTTTATTACCTATAGAAGAAAATGAAAATGAACCAAACATTAGAAAAGTAAAACTACCTATATTAGGTAATGAAGTTGAATCAAAAGAGATCTCGATAGATCAGATACAGCCAATACTTCATGCTAGAATAGAGGAGATTCTTACAACCATTAACGATAAGCTAATTGAAAGTTCAATTTTAGAGAATATTGATGGTGGTGTTGTATTAACAGGTGGTATGACATATATACCTGGTGTTAAAGAGTTGGCAAATTTAGTATTTAAAAATATTCCTGTAAAGGTCTCAAACCCTAAAAATATTCAAAATGGTTACATTGATTTTAATAACCCAACAATGACAACTATAGTTGGACTATTATTGTACGAGTTAAATAATGAAAATAGTTTTGAACTTGATAGCAATAGTGAATTAAGAAGAAGTGATGAATTGGTTAATCATTCAGCTAAGACTGTAAATAATAGTAGTCAAAATAACAATAATAATAGTTTTAATGACGATAACTTTAATAAACAAGATACTAAAATACCTACAATATCTACTCCAAGTGAGATAAAAGACTTAGCAATTGAAAAAGACAAAAAACAAGAACCAAAAAAACTCAGTAAATTTATGAGTATTATCTCAAGGTGGTTATAGTGGAAAATAATCTATTTGATCATAATAGTATAACAGTACAAAGACCTACTAAAACATTGTCTCAAAACGCTGCAAAAATTGCAGTAATTGGTGTAGGTGGTGGTGGTTGTAATATGATAAATCATATGATTAGTGAGGGTACTCATAAAATTGATTTAATTGTTGCAAATACTGATTTGCAGGTACTGCATCTTTCAAATGCACCTAAAAAAATACAGTTAGGTATAGAACTTACTCGTGGGCTAGGTGCAGGTATGAGACCTGATATAGGTAGAGATTCTGCTTTAGAAAACTACCAAGAGATTAGGGAATCTTTAGAGGGTGCTGATATTGTATTTATTGCTGCTGGACTTGGTGGTGGTACAGGAACTGGGGCTGCTTCTGTTATTGCTAAGGCTGCAAAAGAGGTTGGGGCATTAACTGTATCTGTTGTTACTAAACCTTTTAAATGGGAAGGTAAAAAAAGAACTGGCTTAGCAAATCTTGGTCTTGAAGAATTAAAGAAAGTAAGTGATTCTATTATCGTTATTCCAAATGACAGACTGCGTAATATTATAGATAAAACTGTAGGTATGAAGGATGCATTTAAAGTTGTAGATGATATTTTGTACCAGGCAGTAAATGGAATGAGTGAGGTTATTTTAAAGCCTGGTAGTGATGATATTAATGTTGATTTTGCTGATGTAAAAACTATAATGCAACATAAAGGTATTGCTTTGATGGGTATAGGTAAAGCAAAAGGTGATAATGCAGCAACAGAAGCGCTGCAACTAGCTGTAAAATCACCTTTACTAGATGAGATATCACTAAGTGGTGCAAAGGGTATTATGATACATTGGACAATTAATCCAGATGTATCTATGTTTGCTATTGGTGATGTTATGGAAAATATCAATGACTCAGTGGAGGGGAATCCAGAAATTATTTTTGGTACAACAACTGATGAAAATCTTTCAATAGATGAAATAAAAATAACTATAGTAGCAACAGGATTTGAGTCAACAGATAGTGATGATGAAGATGATATAGACAATAAATCTCATGGCACTACTCAAGTAAATGTACAACAACATAGATCTAAAAATGATGAAGACTACTACGATACCCCACCACTGATGAGAGGGTATTCAATAAAATACAAACTTAGTTAATTCTAATCCTCAAAAATAACTAAGTTGTATTGTTCTTGTTTTATAACTAATGCTTTAGAATCACTTTTATCGCAAGAGGTGTCATTATTTTTAATAATACCCTCTAACCTTTTAACTTCTAGTTGTAGCTCTAAAATCTTAGTAACACCAGCTAAATTAACACCCTCTATTCTTGTTAGGTGTAGAATACTTTTTATATAATCTATATTTTCTTGAGAATATAGTCTAATTTTGCTATTTGTTCTACTTGGAGTTACTAATCCATCTCGTTCATATTGTCTTAATGTTTGAGGATGTATATCAAGTATCTTTGCTACTTCACTTATAAGATATACAGGCTCACAGTATGCTTTTGTAAAAGACATACTATAATCCTGATGGAAGTTTTTCTTCAAGTAGTTTTATTAAATCTTCATCTAAGCTATCAAGTTTTGGTAAAACAATATTCGCTTTTAAATATAAGCTACCTTTTTGTTTAGTTTTTCTATTTAAAGCACCTTGATCTTTTACTCTAAATTTTTGATTTTGTTTAGTGTCTTGGGGTACTTTTAGAGTTATATCTTTTGTTAGGGTAGATATTATAATTTTACCACCAAATAGAGCTGTTTTAAGAGGTATATCAAATGGTTTTATTAAATCATCATCATCTCTTGTGTATTCATCGCTCTCTTGCACTTTAAGTGTAATGATTAAGTCACCTCTTGGATAACCTTGTGCTTGTTTACCTTTACCTTTTGCTCTTATCTTTTGACCACTAGATATCCCTTCAGGTATTTTTATATCAAAGCTCTCATTGTTTATTGATATATTTTTTGTACCACCTAAAATTGAGGTATTAAAATCAATTGTAAGATTTGCACTAATATCTAAATCAGGCTCTCCAAAACCTCCATGTCCACCAAATCCACTGTGACCTCCAAAGCCACTATGTCCACCAAAGCCACTATGTCCACCAAAACCACCGCCTTGTCCAAACATCTGTCTTAAGATATCATTGATATCTGCTCCTTGACCTTGACCTTGTGCAAAGTCATGGAAGTTTTGTCCTCCAAACATATCATCACCATGCATATCGTATTGTGATTTTTTTTGTTCATCACCTAAAACTTCATAAGCTGCATTTATCTCTTTGAATTTTTCTTCAGCTTGGGCTGTTTTATTTATATCTGGGTGGTATTTTTTTGCTAGTGTTCTGTAAGCTTTTTTTATCTCTGCTGTTGTTGCATTTTCACTTACACCTAATGTTTCATATAGACTTTTTGCCATTTTTTACCTCATAACTATTATATTGTATTTTCGGAATTATAACACAAAGTTGAGTCTATGTCAATCAAGGTTGAAAGTTATTTCAACCTATGAGAAAGACTGTATATTACAGGTAGATATACAAGATTTAAAATTGTCCCCCAAGCAAGACCAAATCCAAGAGCTATTGCAATTGGTTGGAATATTACAGCTTGACCTGTTGCAAAGAATATAAGTGAACTCATCCCTATTAGAGTTGTTATTGTTGTTAAAACTATGGGTCTAAATCTTTTTGTTGCTTTAATCATAACCTCTTCAAGTGTTTTTGCTTTTTTTAGATAAGTCATCATAATAATACCATCATTAATAACAACTCCAGCAAGACCAAGACCACCAATAATAGCTGGCATAGATAAGTTAAGACCCATAAATTTATGTCCTAAAACCACCCCTAAGAATGAAAAAGGTATAACGGACATTAAAATAGCAGTCTCTCTAAAAGAATTAAATAAATACAACATAGATAGCATAATAAGGGTAATAGCCAATCCAGCAGCAAAAAGCATATCGGCTGCTAACTCTTTATTTTTTTTCGCTTCACCTTTTAGAACAAGTTTAATTCCATCTTCTTTTAACTCTTCTAAAAGTGGTTGAAGTTGCTCTAAAACTTCTGATGAAGTTATTATCTTTGGATCAACATTTGCATAGATATAGAAGTTTTTATCACCATTGTCTTTAATTAGTTGCTCAAATGATTTTTTAGTACTAAATTCACAAACTTCACTAAGTGATATATTTGTACCATCACCTAAAGTTATTGGTGTATTTTTAAATGATTCAAAATCATTTTTATCTAAGCTTTGTATTTTTATATCAAGCATATCTTTTGCATCAAAAGCAACAGATATGGTTTTTGAAAGGTACATATTTGACAAATGTCTACCAATACTAGCTTCACTAATACCCAAACTTTGACCATAGCTATTTACTTTTATTTTAATCTCATCAACTCCAAACTTTACAGAGTTCCCCAAAGATTTAATACCATCATAAGAGTTTATCTCATGTGTAAGTTTCTCCATAGCATTAATGATTTTTTTATCACTACTAGAGATTAGTCCAATTTTTATATCTGCTTTAATTGGACCAACTTTTCTCTCTAATACAACTAAGTCTTCTAAATTAAATTTTTCTTGATATCTATTTTGAACTAAAAACTTTTTTAGTTCATTGGATATATCTTGAGATTTCATAGTTCTAGTTCTTTCATTTTCATCATAGTATAGACTTAGGTATGGTGTTATATATTTATCTAAAAGATTACTGGCTTTTAGTTTATGAAGCTCTATTGTCATATACATAACATAAGGAAAGTTTTCTGTATTGTTTCCTGTATCTTTTCTATATCCAGCAACAGAGTCTATATTTTTTATATGAAATTTTTCTTGATTATTGATCAAGTCTTGTTCGATCTTTTTAACTATTTCAAATGAATCCTCTAAGGTTGTATTTTGATTTGCTTTAATGGATATTTTTACATTGTCTGAATCAAAGGTTGGAAACATCTGGAATTTAGAAGATTTGATTGATACAAATGTAAGAATAGGTACCAATACTATAAAAATAGTTAAAAATGTTCTTTTCCATCTCATAAAAAAGTGAATTATTAGACTGTACCATCTATTTGCTCTTGTCCAATCTGTAACTTTAGCTCCAACTTTAAGTGTATGTGCAGCATGAATAGGGAGGAAAATAAATGATTCAATAAGAGATGCTATAACTAAAGCAGAAAGTGCAATAGGGATAAGCTTCATAACCTCACCCATAGTTCCACTTATTATAAGTGCAGGTAAAAAAGAAAATAGAGTGGTAAGACTAGCAATAGCAACTGGCATAGCCATCTCTGATGCACCTTTTACAGCTGCTTCTTTTGGTTCCATTCCATCTTCAATATGCTGTTGAATATTTTCACTTACAACAATAGCATCATCAACAACTATACCAATTGCAATTAAAACACCAACAAGGGAAATTAGATTTATGCTATATCCAAGAAGATACATATAAACTGCTGCCATAACAAAAGAAGTTGGAATACCAACTGCAATAATAAAAGACATTCTTCCATTTACTAGTAGCCAAACAAGTAATATAATAAGTATAATTCCTAAAGTAATATTAGAACCAACAATATCAAGACGCTCTTTAATTCTCTCACTATTATCATCACTAATACTTATATCAATTTGAGGTTGTTTATCTTGAACTTTAGATATAAGTTTTTTTATATCTTCTGATATTGTAATAGCATTGGCAGTTTGAGATTGTGTTACAGCTAATGATAAAGCATTTTTTCCATTATATGAGTATAGTGTAGATGAATCTTCATATCTTTTTTTGATTACTGCTATATCTCTTAAATAAATTGTTCCACTTGATAATTTTATTAAAGTATTAGATAACTCTTTAGCAGATTTTGCACCATTATAAGTAGATAGGTAAAAGTGTTTTGTTTCACCTTCAATCATACCAATTGGAAAAATGTATGATAAAGTTCCTAAAGTAGTATAAAGTTCAGTTTTGTTTAAACCATAAGCTTCGATTTTTTTGTCATCAAGGAGTAACTCATAGTATTTATCACTATCACCAAAAACAGTAACATCACTTACGCCATTTACCCCTAGTATTTTACTTTTAAAGCTATCAGCAAACACTTTCATATCATCAACTGATTTAGTCTTAGAGGTTAAAGATATATCAATAAGATCTTTTGATCTCTCAAGTACATTAACACTAGGTTCATCCATATCACTAGGTAGATTACCTTTTGTTAAAGCAATAGCATCTTTTACTTTGTTTGCCATATTGTATCTATCTTTACCCTTGGCTAGTTCTAACACAATAGAGAATCTACTCGGGCTTATAATTGTTGTAATATCAACAACACCCTCAATAGCTTTTACATTATCCTCTATCTTTGTAACTGCCATTTTGTCAAGTATATCAACGCTAGCACCTGTATAAGAACCTTTTATGGATATCATATCCATATCAAAAGTTGGAAATATCTCTTTTGGCATTTTCATATATGAATATATACCAATAGCAAAAATAAGAATAAACAGTACATAGTTCATCCGCGAGTTATTAACAAAAAACCTTAAAAATCTTTCAAACATTTTATATCCTAGAGTTATACTATTAAATTTAGGGATTATATAATAGTTTTATTAATATGTTGTTAATAAGCCAAAACTTTA
>JAYEMI010000082.1:12058-25023 GCA_034718015.1 Campylobacterota bacterium
AATAATCTATCAAGGAAAAAATATTTTAACATCTAAAAATATCTCCAATGTTTTTTTACACTCTAAAGCATCTTTTGATTTAAAAAACAAAGTTAATGTTATATTAGCTCCTGAATATTATTGGGTTCGTGTATTTGAACTACCTATGGATTCAGTTAAAGATGTTTTACCTGTATTACCTAGCTTATTTGAAGAGTTTATGGATATAGAAAATTATAAATTTTATACAAAAAAATTATTGGACAATAAATATCTTTGTTTTGCTTATGATGAATCAAAGATTATTGAAGCTATCAAAAAAACTAATCTAACTATAGGTCAAGTTTCTGATATATATTTTGCTCAAATTGAGTTTGAGTCTGTATTGGATAATAATTCACAAAGTTGTATGAAAGTTGATAATATATGTTTAAGTTATATAGACAATATTTTAGCCCAAATACCTATTATGTTAAAAGTTGAGATAAATAATAGTATTGATATCAAAAATATAAAATTATCAAAAGATAAAATATATATTAATAGTGGTTCAAAGTATATAGATAAAAAATCTAGCTATATGTTGAGTTTTGTTTTTATTTTATTTAGTATATTCACTTTTTCAAAAATTATTAGCAACAATCAAATAATACAAAATATACCAAATCAAATTGATACTTTAAGAGATAAACACAATACACCACAAACATTAATTCAAACAAAATCTATAATAGCTAAACTTGAAAAGAGATACAATTCACAAATTAAAATAAGAGAGTTGTTTGAGTATATATTTATGATCAAAAAAAATCTAGGTGGAACATTGATATCCATTGATTTTAAAGAGAATAGTTTAGTTTTAAAATGTAAAGATATAGATAAAAAGAGATTGAGCAAATACTTACAGAAGAGATATAAGCTTAATAGTACAGTAGTAAAAGATAAAGTTGTAACAATAGGACTAAAAATATGAATAAAATAAATCCTATAACAGTATTACTGCTTAGTATTACAATATTTTTATCTTCAATAACTCTTTTAAAAGATTCAAATAAAGAGTTAAAAGATTCAAATAAAGAGTTAAAAGAGTTTGTCTCTTTATCTTCTAAATATAACACTCTTAAAACATCTTGGGATAAAAAAGTTAAAACAATTGATCTAATTGATAAAATTATAAAATCAACAAGAATTAAAAATATAGATAAAAAAGTGGAAAAGAAAAAAATTATTATAAAATTTGAAAATAATTCACCAAGAGATACAGATAAGTTTGTAAATAAAATCTTAAATGAAAAAATAAATATAGAAAAACTCAATATAACTTCAAGTAGTGTTGAACTAGTAGTGGGGTATTAAAGTATGAAAAATATTTTTAAAGGCTTAGTATATATTTTATTTTTCTTTATAGTATTTATACTATTTTTACCAAAAGAAAATATATACTATTTTGCTTTAGATAAATTAAAAGATGAAAAAATTGTATTAGATCATCATAATATAAAGGATGAGTATTTTACACTAAATGTAAATAATCTATCTCTTAAATATGACAATATAAAGGTGAGTACTGCTAAAGAGTTAAAATTTGATTTATTTTTGTATAAAACTCAATTTACTTTAAATAAAATTGATGTTGATAGCTCTTTTAGTAAATTTGTACCAAATAAAATTGAGTCTATAAGTGTAACGCATAATATATTAGATCCATTGTTTCTAAATATTGAATCAAAGTTTGAATTGGGTTTTGCAAAAGGTTATATAGATATTTTAAACAATACTATAAGTATAGAGATAAGTGTAGATAAGAAGTTTAAAACTAAATATAGATATGCTATAAAGCAGCTTAAACTGATAAAAGATAAGTCAAATGAAAAAGAGGAGGTTTATAGTTTTGAATTTAAATATTAATAGAATAATAAAACAACTTACCCCTTTTTTAATAATATTATTAATAGCTTTTGCTATAAACTCTACTTTATATATATTTTTACCAAAAGTATACGAAAGTAGTCTTGAAAATGATGATTACGCTATTGAGTATAAAAAATATCAACTTCTTTACTCCTTTAAAGATAAAAATAAAGAGATAAAAAAGGTTGTAGAACCAAAAAAAGAGATAAAAAAAGAGTATAAATTAATCTCTAATATTTTGTTAAAAGCTATATATTCTACATCATCAAATACAGGATGGATAGTAATAGCAGAAAATAAATCAAATAAAACACATATATTAAGTGTTTCAGATAGTTTTAAAAAGTATGAGTTAAAATCAATACATAAAGACTATGTAATATTTGAAAATAATAATAAAGAGTATAAATTATCTTTAGTAAATGATAAGAGTATTAAAAAATACACTACAACAAAAGTAAAAGATGAAGTAAAAAGTAATAAAATAGAATTAGTAGATGATGTTTATAGTATAAAAAAGAATATATTAACAGATTACATAAAAACACCAGCTAAAATCTGGAAAGAGATATCAATAAAAGAGATATTTAAAAATGGTAAAATTGATGGATTTAAAGTTTTAAGAGTTTCAAAAAAAAGTGTTTTTAAAGATTTAGGACTTATGAAAAATGACATTATAAAAAGTGTTAATAATATAAAATTAAATAGTTATTCAGATGCTTTTAAAGTATATAAGCAGATTGAAAAAATAGAAAATCTTAACTTAATAATATTAAGAGATGGACAAGAATTGGAGTTAGAGTATGAGATTAAATAAAAAAATTATTAGTTTAGGTTTGGGGATTATATTAAGTGTAAATCTATTTGCAAAAGAGCAAATAAATATCAATTTTAAAGATCTTGAGATTGATGATTTTATTAAAATTACATCTAAAATAGTTGGAAAAAATATTTTGATTACTAATAATATAAAAGGTAAAGTTGATTTTATCTCAAATAAACCAGTGTATGAAGATGATATTTTAAATATACTTATTTATGTTTTGGAGTCAAAAGGTTATACAATTATAGAAACAGAAGGTATTATACGAGTTGTTAGATTAAGTGATGCTGCTAAATATAATATACCTGTATATAATAATCTAAAAGATTTCAAAACACCACAAATGATAACTGAAGTATTTAATATTGATCATTCAAATGTTGACTATATAAGTTCAAAAATAAGACACCTTATAAGTAAATCAGCAAAGTTAGTTACAGATAAAGAATCAAATGCTATTGTTATTACTGATTTCAATTCAAATATTGAAACAGTTAAAAATGTAATATCAATGATTGCAAAAGACTCAAAAAAACTAATCAAAATAGTTGAGCTAAAAAATTTACAAGGAACAGCTGTACTTGGTGATCTAAAGAGTGTTGCAAAAACAGTATTTAATGAAAAAATAGAGATAGAAAAAGTTTCAATATTATTAAATAAAGATACGAACTCTATAATGTTTGTAGGAAAAAAGAAAAATGTAGATTTTTTAGTAAAGTATTTAAATGATATAGATAAAAAAGGTAGTTTAGTTGAAAAAGTTGTAGATGTAATATATTTAAAAAATGCAGAATCAAAAAATGTAGTAAAAATGTTAACAAGCATTATTGCAAATAAAAAATATACAAACCCTAATGATAAGCCATTTGCCTCAACTGATGATGAATCAAACTCTATAATACTTATGGGTCAAAAAGAGGATATAGGTTATTTTAAAACATTGATAAGTAAACTAGATATAGATAAACAACAAGTTTATGTACAAGCAAAAATTGTAGAGGTTAGTGAAACAAAAACAAGAGATGTTGGTATAAAATATGGTTTAAATGGTTTTAATGCAGGGGGAAGTGGACTTGTATCATTCTCTTCAGCGCTAAATGGTGGAACTTCATATGATTTAACTGGTCTTAGTTCTTTTGGGTATGATCTGTCTACTATGAAATCAGGACTATCTTTAGGTATGTCTTTAAATCTTTTAAATCAAAATGGTGCAGCAGATATAGTTAGTGAACCATCTTTATTATGTATCAATAATAAAGAGAGTTCAATATATGTAGGTCAAACTATTAGTATAAAAACTGGAACTACAACTACAACAGGAGGAATTCCAACTGATACATATAAAAGGGAAGATATTGGACTTACTCTAAAAGTAAAACCACGAATTTCAACAGGAAATAAAGTACTATTAGAGATAACTACAAAACTTGAAGATGTAGGGCAAACTGCAACAAACGATAATCCAAATACATCTAAAAAAGAGTTATTAACAAGTGCAATTGTTAATAATGGTGAAAATATTATCTTAGGTGGATATATAAGAGCAAAAAAAGAGCATACTGAAGATAAAGTACCATTTTTTGGTGATATTCCATACTTAGGTAGTTTATTTAGAAATAATAGAGAAGTAGATGATAAGATTAATTTAATTATTATAATTACTCCATATATAATACCAAAATCTAAAGATTTAACTTATGTAAGGAATCAATTAGCAGAGTTGAAACTACTTGAAGAAAAATATACTAAAGATACTATTTTAAGATTAGAAAAAGCAAAATTAAAATCAAAAAAATATGATTTAGAAAGAGAAAATGAAAAACTAAAACTAACTGAAAAAATAGAAGATTTAAAAGATGAAATGTTAGATTTTTCTGAAGATAAAAAAGATTATGAAGATGAGCAAATAGAGATTAAAGCAGAAGAGTTAGATGAAAATGAAAAGCTTCATCAAGAGCGAGTAAAAGAGATGTTTGGATTATAAGATATGATGCAAATTGAGGAGTTACACAATATAAATCTTGAGGTATTAGAGTACGAAAACTACGAACTTGCACTTAAAAGTTTTGTATTGTTTACTGTTATTGATGAGGAAGAGAAGATTGTAATCTCAAAAGAGCATATGGCTATAAGTTTTGATTATTTATCAAAACAAAATCTAGAACTAGAGATAGTTTTTTTAAATGATATCTCTTATGAGAGACTTTATACAAAGTTTGTAGAAACAAAAACAGATAAACAGATGTCAGATATAACGCAAACAACAGAAGATGCTGTTGGGGATAGTGATGATGATATGAATATATCGGAGTTTCTAAAAACATCTTCTGATATTATGACAGATGAGGGATCTGCACCTATTATTAAGTTTGTAAATTCACTATTTTACCAAGCTATAAAGAAAAAATCTTCAGATATACATATAGAGCTTCACGAGTATAAAGGTGAGGTAAGATATCGAGTAGATGGTGTTTTAACAAAACATATAGAACTTGACAAAAATATTATGGCATTAGTTGTAAGTCGTATAAAAGTTATCTCAAACCTTGATATTAGTGAAAAAAGAATACCTCAAGATGGTAGAACTGCTATTAAAATATCTGGAAAAACACTAGATATCAGAGTATCTGTTTTACCAACTTTTTATGGAGAAAGAGTTGTGATGAGGATTTTGATGCAAAGTGAAGATATACCAACTTTACAAAATTTAGGAATTTCTGAAAATATTACAAATAGATTAGCTACATTAACACAAAACTCATATGGAATGATTCTAGTAACTGGACCAACTGGAAGTGGTAAGTCTACAACTTTACATTCACTTCTACAAACAATAGAATCACCAGACAAAAATATAATAACAGTTGAAGATCCAGTTGAATATAAAAGTGATAAAATAAATCAAATTCAAGTAAATGAGAAAGTGGGGCTCACTTTTGCTTCAGGATTAAGAAGTATATTAAGACAAGATCCAGATGTTATAATGGTTGGTGAAATAAGAGATAGTGAGACTGCATCTATTGCTATACAATCAGCACTAACAGGGCATTTGGTATTTTCAACTCTACATACAAATAGAGCTCCAGCAGCTATAACAAGACTTATAGATATGGGACTTGAAAGATTTTTAATCTCTTCATCTATTTTAGGAGTGTTGGCTCAAAGGTTAGTTCGAAAGCTTTGCGATAAGTGTAAAGAGGAAGATATTATTGCAGAACATCACCTAGAGGAGTTTAATATCTCTAGTGAAGCTAAAGTATATAAAGGGTGTGGTTGTAAAGAGTGTAATTTTACAGGATACATAGGAAGAGTTGCAATTGCAGAGCTTTTTACTATTGATGATTCTATAAAAAAAGCACTCCAAGTTGACGTTGATGATGATACTCTTATGCAAATTGCATTAAAAAATGGTATGAATCCGCTAAGTAGTCAAATAAAAGATATGATAACAAGTGGTCAAACATCTTTAGATGAGGCTATAAGAATAGGGATAAAATAGAGGTGAAAAAAGCTTTATCTTTAGTTGAAGTTATGGTAGCTATTTTATTACTTACAATAATCATAACAACAGTTTTACAAATACAACAAAACAACATATTTTTTCTTGAAAAATTTAAAAATAGCTCATTATACAATAGTTATATATCTCTTGTTGTAGAAACACCAAAATCTATAAGAAATGAATCTTTTATATTGAGTGATAAAATAAATTTAGATGATGATGATATTAGAAAAGAGTTCAAAAATATTAAAATTAGTGTAAAAGATGTTAAAGAGAAAGATCTTGAATTACCACAAAATGATTATATTAAAAATGCTATTGTTACAAAATCAATATATAGTATTGAAGGTAAAACATCAAAGTCTTATTATACTTTTAAGTTGCAATAGTGTCATATTCCAAAAAAGCTTTTACACTTGTAGAGATACTAATATCAATTAGCTTATTCTCTATAATTATATTGTTTTTATATCAAACTTTAGATATGACAAAAAAAAGCAATAGTTTTTATAGTCAAAAGTTAGATATAAAAAAAGATCAAAATGATATAAAAAAGGTTATTTTTTTAGATTTAATTCATGCTGATAAAAATAGTGTAAAAATATCATTAGATAATGATGAAAATACAATATTTCAAATAACAACAACAAATATTTACCATAATCCTTTTAATAAACATGTAACATACTTAGTTTCTAAAGAACAAAATCTACTAAGAATTGAGAGTAAAATAGTATTTAATAAGAATAAAATAGATGAAAACTTTTTTAATAATTCATATATTGATATTTTAGATAAAGAGTTAAAAAAATTTAAAGTTAATAAACAAATAAATAAAAAAATAGTTTTTTATATTTTAAAAGAGAATCAAGAAAAAATAGTATTTAGTTTTTAACAATAAAAAACTATAACTACTCAAAGATAAGCTAACTTTATTAAACTTTAGGTAAAATCTCACACTTAATTATAAAATTTATTATGGAGTATATAATGTTTGGAATGGGATTTATGGAGATTTTTTTAGTAGCAATTGTTGCTATTATTGCACTTGGACCTGAAAAGTTACCTACAGCTATGGTTGATATGGCTAAATTTTTCAAAAAATTAAAAGGTGGATTAGAAGATGCAAAAACAACATTAGATCAAGAACTTAATATTTCGCAGATGAAAGAAGAGGCTGAAAAATTTAAAGCTAGTGTAGCTGATGTAAAAAGTATAGCTTCAGTTGATGTGTCTGATTTAACTGAGCTTGATACTCAAGATTTAGAAGAAGATAAACCAAAAGAAAAGAAAAGTGAGTATCAAGATATTCCTAAAACAACTGTAAAAAAAGAAAATATATCACTAAAAGAGGAGGCAAAAGTTTAATGTTTGATGATATAAAACCACACTTAGCAGATTTAAGAAAAAGATTAATGATATCGAGTGCTGCACTGTTTGTAGCATTTTTTGCTTGTTTTGCAGTGTATGAACCAATATTAAATTGGATGATGGTACCAGTTGAAGCAGTTCTTGGTGATAATTCACAAATGGTTGCTATAGAGGTTCAAGAGACTTTCTTCACAGCTTTAAAAGTTGCATTTTTCAGTGCATTTTTAGTCTCTTTACCTGTAATTTTATGGCAGATGTGGTTGTTTTTAGCACCAGGTCTTTATGAGAATGAAAAAAAACTTGTTATCCCTTTTGTTTTAGGAGCAACAACTATGTTTTTGATTGGTGCATCTTTTGCGTACTATGTAGTTGTACCTTTTGGATTTGATTTCTTGGTAAATTTTGGTAATAGTGTCGTTACAGTTATGCCTAGTATCGGAAAATATGTGAGTTTTTTTACAAAGCTTTTATTTGGGTTTGGTTTAGCTTTTGAGTTACCTGTATTTACATTTTTTCTAGCAATAATAGGACTTGTTAATGACCAACATCTAAAAGACTTTTTTAAATATGCAGTTGTTTTAATATTTGTATTATCTGCACTTTTAACTCCACCTGATATTATTACACAGTTTTTGATGGCAGGACCTTTGATTTTATTGTATGGTGTATCTATTTATATTGCTAAAATATTTAATCCTGCACCAAAAGATGAAGATGATACAGATTATGAAGATGATGACTTTGATGAATTAGTTAAAGCTACGGAGAATAAAAATTAATAACTTAGACCCTTTAAAAACATCTAGCTATGATTATCATCTTCCAGATGAACTCATAGCTACTTACCCAGTTACTCCAGCTGATGAAGCAAAACTTTTAGTTTATAATCAGCAAACAAAAACAATAACTCATACAACTTTTAAGCATCTTTTGGATTATATTCCTCTTAATACACAAATATTTTTTAATGATACAAAAGTTATAAAAGCAAGAATATTTGGGCATAAACAAACAGGTGGAAAAATAGAACTACTTTTTAATAAACCTTTACCAAACAATGAGTATCTTGTTTATATGAGAGGTAAAGTTCTTGTTGGAAATATTATTACATTTCAAAGTGGATTAAATATAGAAATATTAAAGCTTCAAGAGGATGGTACAAGAGTAGTTAAATTTTTTAAAGATGATAAAGAGTTAGACTTTTTAACTTTAGTAGAAATTTTAAACAAAATAGGGCATCTTCCTCTTCCCCCATATATAAAAAGAGAAGATGAAGAGTCTGATAATACAAACTATCAAACATTATTTGCTAAAAACTATGGAGCAGTAGCAGCACCAACTGCATCTCTTCATTTTACTCCAGAGCTTTTGGATAATTTAAAAGATAGATACAATACAAATTATTTAACGCTACATGTAGGAGCAGGCACTTTTAAGCCTGTTGAATCTGAAGATATACTAGATCATCCTATGCATAGTGAGTTTTACAATATTCCAAAAGAATCAAAAAATATTTTAAACTCTAATAATAAGATTTTAGCAGTTGGTACAACAGTAACTAGAACAATTGAGTTTTATAATGATACTAAACAAGATAATGGTGAAGCAAATCTATTTTTAAATCCTCTTAATAAACCTAAAAGAGTTGATTATTTACTTACGAATTTTCATCTACCAAAATCCACACTTATAATGCTAGTAGCATCTTTTGTAGGTATAGATGAGACTAAAAGAATATATTCAGAAGCCATAAGAGAAAAGTATAGATTTTTCTCTTATGGTGATGCTATGTTGATAATTTAATTTGGTATAAGTTTTAAGATAATCTATCTTTATAACTTAAGTAATCATAGTTTTTAACAACTTCAAAACTGCCATCTTTTCTTTTAATAACAATACTTGGTAAATTTATACCATTAAAAGTTGTTGTTTTTACCATTGTGTAGTGTATCATATCTTCTAATATTATTTTATCACCTATATTTAATGGTTTATCAAATGAGTAGTCACCAATAATATCACCAGCTAAACAAGTATTTCCACCTAACCTATATTTATATGCTTTTTCATCAGGATTGCTTGAAGCATCTCTAATTTGAGCTTTATATGGCATAGCAAGAGTATCTGGCATATGACACTCTGCACTTGTATCAAGTATGGCAATATATATTTCATTATGTACTATATCTAATACTGTAGTTTCAAGGTATCCTGTTTGCCAACCTACTGCTTCACCTGGCTCTAGATATACTTTTAGATGTGGATATCTTTTTTTAAAATCTATTAAAAGTTTAATTAAGCTATCTACCTTATAATCTTCTCTTGTTATATGATGTCCGCCACCAAAGTTTACCCATTTTAAGTCTTTAAAATAGCTACCAAAGTTATTTTCAAACTTTTCTAATACCCCTTGTAGTGCATCAACATTTTGTTCACATAAGGCATGGAAATGAAATCCATCGATATTATTTAATATAGCTTTATCAAGTGATAATGTTTTGTCAAATTCACTTTTTGTGAGACCAAGCCTACTATATGTACCACAAGGGTTATAAAGGTCAATCTCTACACTTGAATATTCTGGATTTATTCTAAGACCTAAAGAGTTATGAGGTTTTACTTTATCTATATATGTTAGTAATTGATTAAAAGAGTTAAAAACAATGTGATTTGATATTTGTGAAATTTGTTCAAATTCATTATGTTTAAAAGCTGGTGAATAAGTATGTACTTCACCACCAAATTCATTTTTAGCTAAAATAGCTTCATTTAATCCACTAGCACAACAACCCTTAAGATATTTTTTACACATATCAAAAGTGCTATACATTGCAAATCCCTTTAAAGCTAAGAGTATATTTACATCTGCTTCATCTTGAACTTTTTTTAGCAGTTTAAGATTATTCTCTAAAAGCTCCTCTTCACACACATAACTAGGACTTGGTAATATTTTGTTTGTCATTTCTCTCTCTTCTTTTATCCTCATAATAGATCTTAATTTGTATAAATTTTTTGTGAATTTTATCATTTCATTTGTTTGAGACTTCTTTAATACTTTTATTAGATATAATAACATTAAATTGATTTTGGAGAATATTATGAAATTGAAATTTCTTATAACATTTTTTATTGTTTTTATTTCATTATTTTTTATTTTATCTTATGATAAGAACAATAGAATAAATCAAGTCTTAGAAGCAAAAAGTAAAGAGTTTGATACACTTTATAAAGCAATTTATAATCAATATAAAGAGGAAGCTCAGATAATCTATAACACAGTTGTTAATACAAAAAGTATAATAGATGTATATGAAAAAATACAAACAAACGATAAAAATATAAAAGACCAAAATAGAAAATTACTTTTTAATTATATAAAAGATGACTATAATACACTTAAATTTATATCAATAAGACAACTACATTTTCATTTAAAAAATAATGATAGTTTTTTAAGGATGCATAGACCAAATAAATATGGAGATAATTTAACAACTATAAGACCAACAATAGCTTATGTAAATAAATACAATAAGCCAATAGATGGTTTTGAAGAGGGAAGAATATTTAATGGATTTAGATTTGTATTTCCAATTACTAGTTATGATGGTATACATTTAGGTAGTGTAGAGATATCTTTTAGTGCAGATGCAATAGTATCAAAACTAACAAATGAATTTAAAAAAAAGAGTATTATACATATAGATCAATCTGTAGTGGATCAAAAACTATTTAAAGAGGAGAGGACAAATTATATAGAAGGTCCTTTTGATGGATATTTAATAGATAAAGAGGTTTATAAAAAAATTTACAAAAAAAGTTATGCTAGAGACATAAAGATTCATCCAACAGTAAAAACAATCAATTTTGTTTTAAATAGTATTGAAAAAGATGAAGAAACAAAATCAATATATGATGAAAATACAGATCATGTGATTAGTGTCCTGCAAATTAAAAATCCAGTAACTAAAAAAACAGTTGCTTTTGTAACATCAAAAAGTAGTGCAGATAATTTAAAAACTATTAATAATAGTTTTATTTATATTTTTATCTTATCGTTTATTGCAATATTGTTAATTTTAATATACACATATAAACAGTCCCAATATAAAATTCAACTTGAAAAAAGTCTACAGGAACAAAAAAAGATAATTTTAAAAGATCAAGAGGATAGTAAAGAGAAAGAGAAATTAATTCTTCAACAATCAAAAATGGCAAGTATGGGTGAGATGATTGAAAATATAGCACATCAATGGAGACAACCACTATCAATAATAACAACAAATGCAAGTGGTATACTCTTAAAAAAAGATTTCGATATGCTAACAGATGATTATTTGGATGAATCATTAAATAGTATAGTAAAAACATCAGAACATTTATCTAAAATAATTGATGATTTTAGAGATTATTTTAAATCTAATAAAGATAAAGAAAATATCAATATAAAAGATACAATAGTAAAAACACTAGATTTGTTATCTTCAAAATTTAAAAACAGCGAGATTGAGATAAGAAATGAAATAAAAGATATAACTTTTTTTGGTCTTAAAAATGAATTGATACAAGTATTTATGAATATTTTAAATAATTCTAAAGATGCATTAATAAAAAGTGAAAATATAAAAAAAGTTATCACTATTAAGACAGATAAATTAAATGAAAATGGTACTGAGTTTTTACAAATAGTAATAAATGATAATGGTGGAGGGATACAATCTGATATAATAAATAAAATATTTGAACCATACTTTACAACTAAACATAAAAGTCAAGGGACAGGAATAGGGCTATATATGGTAAGAGAGATGATAGTAAAACATATGAATGGTACAATAAGTGTTGAAAATATAGAGATAAATATTGATGATACTAAGTATATAGGGGTTGCTTTTACTATAGAGTTGCCATTATCTTCATAGCCCTTTAAATGAGGGTTTTAAGTAACTCAAACCTGCCATTGTTCCAAAATTGGTCAATGATTGTTCCAATTAATTTAAAAGAAATAATGTGTTGAGTATCATAATACTTTAATATTATCTTCGCATAGGGACCATTACTCTAATCTAATTATTTCAATTATAATTTCACTTCTTAAATAAAATAGAAAGGACAAAATGTCTGTTAATGCCTATATTTGCTAGATAACACCCATAATGTCCTTTTAAGACTGTAATACCCACCTAAAAGGTACATAATTATTCTATCTTAGAATTATTTATTATGATAAAAAGATAACATTTTGTGATTTTTTATTTATATTAAAATATAAATAGCCTAAACAAGGGATGTCTATCACTTTTTATAACGGACATTTATAGTGAGTGTTATTTTTTATTTTCAGGGTAAATAGCCTATTATGGGTGTTAATAAATAGTT
>JAYEMI010000083.1:0-6306 GCA_034718015.1 Campylobacterota bacterium
TCTTTTCAAGATTAGCAATCTTTCCAACTGCTTTATACACATCAATTTTATCATTATCTAATATAGCAATACCAGCAGAATCATATCCTCTATATTCCAATTCTTTTAATCCATCGATCAATATCTTGTTTATATCACTTTTACCTAAATATCCAACTATTCCACACATATTTAATCTACCTTATTTTAATATTAACCTTGATTTGCTTTTTCTATTGTTTGTAAAATACCACTATGAATCAACTCTTTATCAAAAGGTTTTACAATCCAAGATGTTGCACCTGCATCTTTACCTTTTTGTTTCATCTCACTACTCCATTCTGTGGAAAGTACCATGATTGGTGTAGACATATAATCAAGTTGATTTCTAATCTCTTTTATAAAAGTTATACCATCCATATTTGGCATATTTATATCTGTGATTATAAAATCAAATTCATCTTCAGCTTCTTCACAAACTCTCAGGGCATCAACTCCATCATCAGCACTTTGGATATTTAAGTAGCCAAGTTCAAATAAAGCACTCTCAACCATATCTCTTATAGTTTGACTATCATCTATAAAAAGTATTCTTATACTTCTATCATAATCCATATATCTATCCTCTTATATTTTATTATATTTAAAAACCATTTGGATTAAATCCATATGATGTTGCATCTTGATTTATAAAATCAGCGCCCCCACCAAAGTCCATACTATTGAAATTTGCCATATTAGGGTCACTGTATCCAGCTTGGGCTGATCTGTTTCTTAATTGCATTATATCATTTTTTATATCTATTTGTTGTGGGCATACCATATTACAATTTCCACAAAGTGTACAACTCCATACACCATTAGTTTGAATTGCATCTATTTTATCTTTTATGTTTGATTCTTTTTTGTCATTTACATATCTATGTACTCTTGTTAATGCAAATGGTCCTAAAAAATCTGGATTTACTTCATATACAGGACAAGAGCTAAAACAACTGTTACATAGTATACAGTTACTATCAATATCTATTTTCTTTTCATCATCTTTTGTTATAGCTTCATCACTTTTTTCTTTTAAAAAAGCTTTGGCTTCAAATAAAAATCTGTTTTGGTTTGAGGTATCCACAATTAAATCTTTTAAAACTTCACTATTTTTTAGTGGTTGAACTACATCATTATTGGTTATTGTTGTTTTACATGCTAATTTTTCAATGCCATTAACTGTAACAGCACAACTACCACAAACACCACTTCTGCACCCACTTCTAAAAGCTAGTGAGTGATTTATAGTTTCCTTTATAGCTATTAAAGTAGACAATAAATTATCCACTTTTATATCTATCTCATCTAGATTATACGATTTATCACAAATATCTATTTTCATATTATCTCTCCATCTTTTGAGATTATGGTACTTTTAGAGTATTTAATATCTTCACTATTAAAATCTACTCTAAAGTGAGCTCCCCTACTCTCTTTTCTATAAATTGCAGAGTTTACTATGGTACTTGATAATTGAAGTATATTTTTAAACTCTAAAAACTCTTTTAGGTTTGTATTAAAAATTTTACTCTTATCAGTTATTCCCATTAAATTAAGTTGATTGTTCCAAATCGTAAGTTGTTTTGACACTTTTTGTAGATTATCTTCATCTCTAAATAGTCCAACATTTTCATAAAAAAGTTTACCGAGTTCTTTTTTGATATCATAAAAGTTTATTTGACTAGTTTTGTTAAATAGCTCTTCAATATTTTTGATACTATCTTTGTATACTTGAAACTCTTTAGTTTCATAATCTTTTATAGTATCTATATCTTTTGTTACATGGTTACCTATTAATCTACCAAAAGTTATTATCTCTAACAATGAATTACCACCAAGTCTATTTGCTCCATGAACTCCATTTGAGGCACACTCTCCAACAGCATAAAGATTTTTGATATTTGTTTCACCATTTAAATTTGTTTTTATACCACCCATTGTGTAGTGTGCAGCTGGAGCTATTTGAATAAGATCATTGTCAAGTTTTAATTTTGTAAAATCATATGCTAGATGATACTCTTGAGGCATAGTTTCCATTATTTTTTCAAGTCCTAAATGACGAAGATCTAAAAATACATCTTCATTATTTTGAATCTTTGTATAAATTGCTCTAGCTACCACATCTCTAGCAGCCAACTCATCTACAAATCTTTTTTCATCTTGTGTTACTAAGTAACCACCCTCACCTCTTGCACTTTCACTTATTAATATACAACTATCTTTTAAAGCTGTTGGATGAAACTGTATATATTCCATGTTTTCTAGTTCAACTCCAGCTCTTATTGCAACACCAATAGCATCTCCAGTTGTTGCAGTTGAATTTGTATTATACTTATTGTAAATTCCAGCATATCCACCAGTTGCTATAATGACCTTTTTTGCTAATATTTGCTTTATTTGTGAAGTTTGTATATCTAAACAAACAACACCTTTGACTGTATCATCTTCAATAATTAGTTCTAATAGCATATAATCATTTATAAACTCTATTTGCTCTTTTATACAATTATCATAAAGTGTATGAAGTATCTTAAGTCCAGTATAATCACTACTATAACAAGCTCTAGGATTTGATGCACCACCTAACTTTCTTTGAGCGATATTAGCAGATTCATCTCTACTAAATGCAATACCAATATCATCTAGCCATTTTATTGTATCTTTACTATTGCTACACATGTACTTAATGGTATTTTCATCTCCAATACCATGTGCAGATTTTAATGTATCGTTTATATGATTTTCTATACTATCTTGTTGTTCATTTAAAACTGCATTTATCCCACCTTGGGCTTGACTTGTTTGTGATGTAGTTGGTGATGTTTTTGATAATACAACCACATTATTACAACTCTTCTTCACCTCAAGTGCTGTAGTTAAACCAGCACCTCCATTTCCAATTATAAGTATATCTATCATTTTATTCCTATTTAATCCCAAAACTCTTTAAGCTCACGCTCTTTTTTCTTATTTTCCTCTTTTATATGAACTTGTAATTCTAGTTCCTCTTTTAGATCCTCTTTTTCTAGTTCTGTCTGCTCTACTAATTTAGTTGCTCTTTCTTCTCTTATCATTTTAAGTCTATCTTTTATCTTTTGCTCTGCTACGGCTCTCATCTCATCATCAAAATCTATAGATTTTAATCTTTCAAGTGCACTTTTTAACTCTTCATCTTCAGATATATCATTTTGTTCCTCTTTTTGAATAGAGATATCTTCTTGTTGAGTATTTTCTTCGATAGGTATATCATCACTTATATCATCTTCTACAATAGCCTCTTCCTCTTTTGGTCTAGGAGGTACAACAAAAGCGGCTGACTTATTCTCTTTTTCTATTTCGGTGGTTTTTTCAAATAAAGTTTCTTTATCACTTATAGGATTTTGAGTTTCTATACTTTTTGTTATAAACTCTTTTTCTTTCTCTTTTTTGATTTTTTTTGATTTTAATAAATCTTTTTTTGGTTTAGTATTTTCAACTAATTTTTTCAGGTCTTCATATTCTGCCATAATACTTTCGTACTTTGCAAAATCCATTAATAAGAATCCAGGCTTACCATCTCTTAGTATTATAGCCTTATCAATCTCACCATTTACAATCTTATCAAAAATCATTTTGCTTTTTCTTATTAATTCTGTTGCTGAAAACATCTCATTTGACTTATATAATAACAGACCCATTAATAACCCCTTTGAGTTTTTATATAATATTTATACATACTACTATGCGTATTATAGCACAAACTTTTTAATATTTTCCTCTATACTGTTAAGTAGCCTAACTCTTGCTTCTTTTGAAGCCCATGCGATATGTGGTGTAAATAGTACCCTATCCTTATTCTCTATATTTAATAATGGAGAAGTTGCCTCAATAGGTTCTTTAGTTACAACATCTGTTCCATAAAATATATCTTGATTATTATTGATACTATTTGATATATCTTGTTCATTTACAATGCCACCTCGACCAAGATTTAATAAAATAGCACCTTTTTTAATCATATTAATATTCGTATTATTAATCATATTAAAAGTTGCATCATTCAAAGGTGAATGTATACTGATAATATCTGAGCTATTAAGTAGTTCATCTAAAGAAACTTGTGTAAAATCACTATTTTTATTTACTCCACTAGTAGAGTAGTACTGTACATTACATCCAAAAGCAGATGCAACAGACGCAACTGACTTACCAATCTCACCTAGCCCTATAATACCCCATTTTTTACCACTTAATTCGAAAAATGGTTTATCTAAATTTGTAAATATTTCACTATTTTGCCATCCGCCACTTTTTACATAATCATCATAAAAATTGATTTGTTGAATAAATCCTAATGCTAAAGAAAATGTAAGTTGAACTACACTTTGAGTAGAATAACCTGCTACATTATTAACTTCTATATTTTTAATCTTTGCATATTCTAAGTCTATATTATTCATACCAGTTGCTGCAACACAGATAAGTTTTATATCGCTATTATCTATAATATATTTATCTATTACTACTTTGTTAGTTACAACTATTTGAGCATCTTTGATTCTTTGAAGTGTTTGACTTGGTTTTGTACTTTCATAACTTATAATTTCACCTAGTTTATCAAATTGTTCTAGAGTGATATCATCACCTAATGTTTTTCTATCTAAAAATACTATTTTCATATGTTTCCTATTTTGTATAAGTTTTCCTAAGATTATAATATTTACAGATTAAAAAAGGCTTTATAATTTTATGTAGAACCTTTTGAGTAAGGTTAAAATCAACTTTTAAAAGAGATAAATATTTGGTATAACAAACACAATAATAGTGAGATAGGAAAATATAATATTCCACTATTTTATAAGATAGTTGATTTATCCACTGGTCAAAAGATGCTAATAAATATATTGACAGATATTTTAAAAAACAATAGTCAATATAATCAGATTTATATTGATCCCCAATAATTCCATACCAAATTAGACAACAAGCCAGCTTGCTCTATAATTAGGTACTTTAAAGCGAAAAAGTCACACCGAAAACTTTCACCTATTAGGTGTAACTTTTTCTAACTCAGGAATAAATTATGCCTCAAACAATATTAAATTTCAACATAGCATCAACAAATGAAAAATTAACACCTAGAACTGGTGTAGCAATCTTTGGAGAGTACCTTAAAGGTATGAACCTTGAGAAGCTTTGCAATACAAATCTTCCATTAGCTAAACATCCAAATGGATATACACCATTTGAATTTATCTATCCACTTATCTTAATGCTTCATAGTGGTGGAAGAGTTTTGGATGATATTAGAGAAATACGACTTGATACAGCCTTATCAACACTATTAAAAATGGATAATATTCCAACAGCCTCAGCTTTTACAAAGTATCTTCATAAACACAATAGTATTGGAGAGGACGGAATAAGAAAAATCAATAAGCAGTACCTAAAAAGATTTCTAAAAAGTATTAAAAATGAAGAACTCATCTTAGATATAGATGCTACATTTATAGAAGCTCATAAAAATACTGCAAAATGGTCATACAAAGATGCTCCTGGATATATGCCGATTGTTGGTCATATTAATGAGGGCTATGTAATTGATGTAGATTTTAGAGAGGGAAATGAGGCTCCTGCAAGTAAAAACTTAGAATTTATCAAACAATGTGAAGAGCAACTTCCACATGGAGTAAAGTTTGATAGATTTAGAGCAGATAGTGCTTCATATCAAGCTGATATATTTAACTATTGTGATAATGAAGAAAAGAAAATTCTATTTACGGTTACAGCTAAAAAAGACACATCTGTTTTTAAATCGATAAAAAGTATTGAAGATAAAGATTGGAAGCAATTCTCTAAAAGAGAGAAAGTATCAGAATTTATTCATACTATGACAGACACTGATAATGCTTTTAGAATGATAGTTATAAAAAAAGATATAACACCTATGCTTCCAACAATGCAAGAGTATATATCAGATGAAGTGATGATGCAATATCAAGATGAGATCTATTACTGTATTGCTACAAACGATAATGATTTAACACCAGAGGAGATTATAAAACTACACCGTCAAAGAGGTGAAACTAGTGAAAATAAACTTAAAGAGTTAAAAAATGGTTTCAATATGAGCTATCTTCCAACTTCAAATACACAAGCAAATGCTTTTTACTTTGTAACGAACATTCTTTCACCAAAATCTTAACCAGACCCATGATTAAGGTATATAGTCTTATTTTATAAGGAAAATGTAAGCACGAAATAATTTGACAATATTATTATATTAGGCTATAATATATAAATTTA
>JAYEMI010000084.1:0-6160 GCA_034718015.1 Campylobacterota bacterium
ACCTATTGCACAAGATACAAAGCTTTTAGCTTTTGTATTAATTGTTTGAAGTGTTGATAATTTATCAGTAGTAAGTGGATAACCTAATGTTCTTAGTTTATATTTTAGATTATTTAATTGTTCCTCATCAATATTTAAAGTTATCTCTCTTGGAGTTTTTTCCAAATTTACTTCAATTTCACCATAATCAGCAAAGAGTGCTTTTTTTAAAGTATTTGCACATCCATTACATTTTATATTTTCAACTTTTAGTATTTTTTTCATTTTTACCCTTTATAGTTTGTATAGTATAGCTACTAACACTATACTATATAATCCTAGTGTTAATGATTTATAAGATTTAATATGAATAGCATTTTTTACTTTTATCCCAAAATAAACACCAACTAAAGAAAAAATCCCAACAATAGTACCTTCTAAATAATGCATATGACCACTTAAACTAAGACTGATAAATCCAGCAATAGAACTAAATATAACAAAAAATAGTCCCAAGGATGCAGCATCTTTTAAGTTATAGTACATATATCCTACTAGTATTGGAACTAGTATAATAGACCCACCAATACCAATAGATATAGCAATCATACCTATAAAAAAACCTATTACAATTAATAAAAATATATTATTTGTTTTTTTATCTGTTTTTTCCTCTATAGAACTAAAATAAACTCTATAAATAGAAAATAGTATAACTACAAGAAATAAGTACTTTAAGTACTGTCCATCAACATTTGAAACAATAAATCCACTAAAAAGACCACCTAAAAACCCACCTAAACCTATAAGTAATCCATCTTTTAATAGTTTTTGATTTTTTTTGGCATTTAAATAACTTCCATAAATAGAGCTAAAAACCATCTGCATTATTGATATAGCTATAGCACTTTTTATATCAAATCCACTTAATAAAAGCATAGGTACAAGTACTGTACCTCCTCCAATTCCAAAGAATCCAGATAAAAAACCTGTCAAAACTCCTAAAAATACAAGAGTTTCCATTTAGTCTTTTTTCATAGCATCGATAAAATTCTCATATATCTCTTCTAGCTCTTTATCCTCTTTTGAAACATCAATACCATCTTGTTCCATTAGTGCATGTTCTAAAACAGCTACTCTTTTAAGTAAGTAGTTAAACATCTCTTTTGAAACATCAGGAAGGTCATTGTGATCAAATTGACTTTTTTCATTACAGTCTTCATCTTTTCTTCTGATAATTCTAGCAGGTATACCAACAGCAGTAGAACTACATGGTGCATCTTTTACTACAACAGAGTTTGCACCTATTTTACAGTTTTTTCCAACAGTTATATTTCCTAAAATCTTAGCTCCACTACCTATTACTACATTTGATTTAATTGTAGGGTGTCTTTTCCCATGACTTAAGCTAACTCCACCTAATGTTACGCCTTGATATATCAATACATCATCTTCAATTACAGAGGTTTCACCAATAACAACACCACTTCCATGATCTATAAATACTCTTCTTCCAATTGTACAAGCTGGATGTATGTCTACATTTGTTAAAAATTGACTTATTCCACAAATAGCTCTTCCTAAAAACTTCCAATTATTAGTATAAAGTTTATTTGCAATTCTATAGTTTACAATAGCCCATATTCCAGGGTAGTTAAAAAAAAGCTCAAAGTTTGAGTGTAAAGCAGGATCATTTTTTTTAGGAACTGAAAAGTCCTCTTTTATTAAACTCCATATTGACATCTATTATTTCCTTGCATCTCTATAGTTTTTAAATAACTGTTATCATTAATATATTCAGTTAGTATTCCATGTAGTTTTTTATTATTTGTTTTATCAAAAAGATTTTTTAACACCTCTTTTGGGTCATAATCTAAATCTTCAAAAATATCAATAATACTTTGTGATTTTAAATAATTTTCTATTTCCATTTTTCCATTTTTAAAGGCTACATTAATTTCAGATGGTGAACTAAAAAGATTGTGTTTCATCCCTAAAATATCTTGATATGCACCAACTAAAAAGAATCCTATAAAGTACTCCTCTTTATCTAAATTTACATCATGTAAATATAGTGGTTTATCAGCTCTAAATGGTATCTCTCCATCACTATCACATGTAATATCCCATATATTAGCACTTCTTGTTGCTTTTTTATCTAAATGGGTAATTGGCATTATTGGAAACTCTTGACCTATACCCCAAAAATCAGGCAATGATTGGAAAATTGAAAAGTTTAGAAGATATTTTTCTTGTATTTTATCATCAAGTCTTTGTAGCTCTTTATCATCTTCAAGATTCTTCAAACTTATCGCTTTTTTAATAATAAGATGAGTCAAAACTTCAGCATTACTTCTATCTTTTAAATCTACATATCCTAAATCAAAAAGAGTTAGGATAGATTCTAAATGTTCTAAACTATCATGCATATACTCTTTTGCATTCTCTTTTGTTATATCATTATATAAAGCGTTCATCTCTTTAATAATTGGGGGATTTATATCTTTTATTTTTAAATTTGATTCATTATATTCACTGGAAAAAAGTTCAAGAGTAGGGGTTATTATAACAGAACTCGCTGCAGATATAAATCTACCTGATTCTGTAAATATATTTGGTTCCTCAACATTGTTTTTTGAAGCAATATCTCTTAGAGTAAAAACAACATCACTTGCAAACTCTTTTAAACTGTATTGTGTTAGTTTTTCATAAGCAGAATATTCAATAGATAATCCACCACCAATATTTATAGAATTAAGTTCATTTGCACCCATTTTTTTAAGTTCAACATATATATGTCCAGACTCTTTGAGTGCTTTTTTTAATGGTCCAATGGTATGCATATCTGAACCAATATGAAAATGGATCATTTTTAATGAGTTTTCTAAGTTATATTTTTTTAACATCTCAAATGCATCAATAATCTCTAAAGAACTTAATCCAAATTTAGAATTTATCCCTCCACTTTTTGCCCAAGTACCACTTCCATAGCTATGAAGTCTTACTCTAAGTCCAATATTAGGGCAAGGTAATTTAAGTTCATCATAAACTTCAATTATAGTTTGGAGTTCGTTTAAACCCTCAATAGTAAGAGTGATATCATGCCCTTGTGATTTTGCAATAAATCCTAATGTTATCATCTCTTTATCTTTAAACCCATTTACAGTAATTGGTGCATTTGGATTATTATAAGCCATTGCAAGTAAAAGTTCAGCTTTACTTCCAGCTTCTAATCCATAGTTTAAATGTTTACTATTTTTTAACATAGGCAATACAAAATTTGGTAGTTGATTTACTTTTAGTGGAAATACTGCAAAAAATGAGGCATTATAATCATAAAACTCAATAGCATTATTAAATGTATCATACATTTTATTTATCTGTTTAGTGGTAATATGTGGAAATCTTAAAACTAAAGGTCCAGTATTTCCATCTTTTCTTACTTTTTTAACGATATCTATTAAAGCTGGATTATCTCCATAGTTTAATTTTACTTTACCATCTTCTATAATATAGTTTTCATCACCCCAAATATCAATACCATAATTATTCAATTGCTAGTTCCTAGATTTTTTCAAATTATAGCAAAAAATTATAAATTCAAATATAAAACATTATTAGCTTATATCTAGAATCTCTTTTTTAACTCTTTCAACCTCTTTTTGAAGATTTTTTAAATCGTTACTGTTGTCTATAATGAAATCTGCTAAATTTTTCTTATCTTCAATATCCATTTGATTATTTATTCTACTTATTGCATCATCTTTTGATGAGTTGTCTCTTTTTGTTAAACGCTCAATTTGGATATTTTTTGGGGTATAAACAACTATTGAATTAGTTATATCATAATTTTTATTTTCAAAAAAAAGTGGTATATCTATTAGATATGGTTTTTTTTGTTCTTCAAAAATCCGAGCTTGTTTTATAATATCCTCTTTTATTAAAGGGTGTATAAAGTTTTCTAACTTTTTTTTCTCATCTCTATTGTTAAAGATTAAATTACCAAGCTCTTTTCGTAGTACTTTTTTATCTTTAATATATTGAGTTCCAAAAAGTTTTTCTACATCTAAATAATAAAGGTCCAAAAGTTTATGTGCAGTTTTATCTGCATCTATAGTTAAAAAACCATGAAGCATAAACAAAGATGCAACGGTACTTTTTCCCGTTGCAATTCCACCTGTTAATGCTATGGCATATTTAAAGTCTTTCTTATCGTTTTGCAATACCAGTGATCCCTTTAGTGATATATGTAGGGTGTACAAAAGCAGCATTTTGCAACTCTGTATTGTAGTAATTACAATCTTCAAGTAAATCTGATACTTGTAAAACTATCTCTGCTTGAGGGTGATACTTTTTCGATGCAAATATAAGTGTATTATGTCCAAAAGAAAATGGCATAGATATCCAAAAGTTTTTCCCAATTAGCTCTAGCTCTTTTTTTGAAACTTCTAAATCTTTATATATAAAAGAAGCTTTTGTACAAAAAATACCTTTTTTTTGCTCTAAGCATCTTTGCACTGCTGCCATCTCTAATTCATCTGGAGTATCTTTATTATATAAAATAATATCAAATTGCCCCTCTATATTTAGACCATCACTAAAAGTTATATCTTTGCACTCATGTTTATTTAATTCAGATTTGAACTCTTCTGATACATCACCAACCACTAAAACTTTTTTAATATCCTTATGTGAACAAAAAGGTACATGTACCATCATCTCATCATATGCAAAGTTTTTATTTTCAATATTTGCCATTTTGTATAAGCCTTTTAAATTAATTTTGGATATAATACCCAAAAAATTTTAAACTCTAATAACTTGAGTTAACTAAGGTAAATAATTATGAATATTTTTGATAAAGTTAAGATTGGATGTAGCAAATTTAGAATTACACTAGGTCTTATTCTAATAATAATTGGTGTACTTTTAAGTAATCCATGGTTCTATTTAGGAGTTATACCACTTATTGCTGGTATAGTTAAGTTCTGTCCAATTTGTTTAATTACAAAAAAATGTTCAATATAAATCAAGTAAGGGATACAAATGAGTACAATTTCATATAAAGATGCAGGTGTTGATATAGATGCAGGTAATAGTTTTGTAGAAAATATAAAACCATATGTAAAGTCAACAATGATTCCAGGTGTTTTAGGTGGAATAGGTTCTTTTGCTGGAGCATTTGAACTACCAACTGGATATAAAGAGCCTGTAATTTTAGCAGGAACAGATGGAGTTGGTACAAAATTAAAACTAGCAATTGATAGTCAAAAATTTGACACAGTTGGTATTGATTTAGTTGCAATGTGTTCAAATGATCTTATTTGCAATTTTGGAGAACCACTATTTTTCTTAGATTATTACGCAACTGCAAAATTAGAAGTAAATGAAGCTTCAGATGTTGTAAAAGGTATAGCTGAAGGTTGTATAAGAAGTCAATGTGCTTTAATAGGTGGTGAGACTGCAGAGATGCCAGGTATGTATAAAGAGGGTGATTTTGACCTTGCTGGTTTTTGTGTAGGTATTGCAGAAAAGTCTGAAATGGACAGAGTATCTCAAGTAAAAGAGGGTGATGTTTTAATAGCACTTCCAAGTTCTGGAATTCACTCAAATGGTTTTTCACTAGTTAGAAAACTTTTACTTGATAAGTTAGGTATGAAATTTGAGGATGATTTTAATGGACGAACATTAATAGATACTTTATTAGAACCTACAAGAATTTATGTGAAAGAGTTTAAAGAGAATAAAGAAAATATTAATGCTTTAGCACATATCACTGGTGGTGGAATAGTTGAAAATTTACCACGAGTTTTACCTGATAATTTAAGAGGAATTGTAAAAAGAGATCAAGTAAAAGTTTTACCAATATTTGAACTTATGGGAGAACATGTAGAAGATAGTGAGATGTTCAGAGCTTTTAATATGGGAGTGGGGATGATTTTTGTTGTTAATCCTGCAAATGTAGATAAAGTTTTAGAAAATACAGATGGATATGTAATAGGTCATATAGAGTCTGGAGATAAAGGTTGTGATATAGTATAACACTATATTTTAACATAATAAATAGTACCACTTGGTACTATTTCAAATAGGGGAAGTGTCTGAGTGGCCGAAGGTGCTTCGTTGGAAGCGAAGTTTAGTGAAAACTAACGGAGGTTCGAATCCTCTCTTCCCCGCCATA
>JAYEMI010000085.1:0-12563 GCA_034718015.1 Campylobacterota bacterium
TAAGATAAAATAGCTAACAAATTTCAAAATTTAGATAAAATTACTAAAAACATTGACTTATAAATAATTAATATTTTTTTAGCTAAAATCTTAGTATTTTAATAAAAGAAGAGTATATTTTATGGAAAAAAAGACAAAAACAATAGATGAACAATTAACAGGTTCGCAAATAGTAATTGAAGCTTTAAAAAGGGAAAATACAGAAGTTGTATTTGGATATCCTGGTGGAGCTATTATGAATGTATATGATGAAATTTATAAACAAGATCATTTTCAACATATATTAACAAAGCATGAGCAAGCAGCGGTACATGCTGCTGATGCTTATGCAAGATCTAGTGGAAAAGTTGGCGTTGCTATCGTTACCTCTGGACCAGGTTTTACTAACGCAGTAACAGGTCTAGCAACAGCATATACAGATTCAATCCCTATGGTTGTAATTAGTGGACAGGTTCCTACAGTAGTAATTGGTACAGATGCATTTCAAGAGATAGATGCAGTTGGTATAAGTAGATCTTGTACAAAACACAACTTTTTAGTGAATGATGTAAAAGATTTAACAAGAGTTATGAAATTGGCATTTTATTTAGCAAGAAGTGGAAGACCAGGTCCTGTACACATTGATTTACCAAAAGATGTATCTGCAAATTTAGCTGATTTTAACTACGAGCAAGAGTTTGATTTACCAACTTATAAACCAACTTTAAAAGGTAATGTAAGACAAATAAAAAATGCATTATCTCACATAAGTGAATCAAAAAGACCATTAATTTATGTTGGTGGTGGTGCAGTTTTATCTAACTGTTATGAAGAGATAAGAGCATTTGCACATGAAACTAAAATACCAGTAGTAGAAACACTAATGGCTAGAGGTGTAATGAGAAGTGATGATGAATATCTTTTTGGAATGTTAGGTATGCATGGTGAATATGCTGCAAATATGGCAATGAGCCAAACAGATATGATTATTTGTCTTGGTGCAAGATTTGATGATAGAGTAACAGGTCGTCTTGATGTTTTTGCTAAAAAAGCTCATGTTGTACATGTAGATATTGATCCAGCTAGTATTGCTAAAATTGTTAAGCCAAACTATCCTATAGTTGGAGATTTAGCAGTTGTTATGAAACAAATATTAGAGCATACTAAAGATTTTGATTTTAATGATTATACTGCTTGGCATAAAACTTTAAAAGAGTATAGAAAAAAAGAGCCATTACGGTTTTATGAAGATAGTGATAGGTTAAAACCACAATGGGCTATTAAAAGAGTAGGGGAACTTCTAGGAGATAAAGCACTAATATCTTCTGATGTTGGACAACATCAAATGTGGACAGCACAATTTTATCCATTTAATTACCCAAGACAATGGATGACTAGTGGTGGACTTGGGACAATGGGTGTTGGACTTCCATATGCTATGGGTGTAAAAAGAGCTAATCCAGATAAAATATCTGTAAATTTTACAGGTGATGGTTCGATTATGATGAATATACAAGAGATAATAACTTGTACTCAATATAATTTACCACATATAAATATTATTTTAAATAACAATTATTTAGGTATGGTAAGACAATGGCAAACAAGGTTCTATGAAGATAGATTGGCTGAAACTATACTTGATACACAAGCAGATTTTAAAATGCTTTGTGAATCTATGGGTGGTGTAGGATATAGAGTTACTACAAAAGAAGAATTTGATAAAGCATTAGATGATGCAGTAAAATCTAATAAACCTGCTATGATTGAAGTTATAGTTGATAGAAGAGAAGAGGTTTTACCTATGGTACCTAATGGACACGCTTTAGATGAGATGCTTTTAGTTGAAGGGGAAAAGTAATGAATAATTTTAATCATTTTTACGATAGTGTTGAAAGAAGAGAAGTATTATCTGTTATAGTTGTAAATAAAGATTCTGTTTTAAGTAGAATAGTTGATCTATTTTCAGCTCGTGGGTACAATATTGATAGTTTAACAGTAGCACCAATTCCTAATAGTGAATATTCAAGAATTACAATAGTGACAATTGGTATTGCAAGAACAATTGATCAAATTGTAAAACAACTTAATAAATTGGTACCTGTTTTAAAAGTTACAGAGCATAAAAATATGATAGAAAAAGATACTGTACTTATTAAAATTCCTATGGATCAAAATCTAAGTGATGTAGATGTAATAGCAAGAGCATACAATGGTCACATTCAAAATGTTACAGAAGATGCAATTGTTGTTTCTGCAACAGATGAACCAGCTAGAATTGAAAACCTAATAAAAGTAATTGAAAAATACAAACCTCTTGAAGTTGTAAGAAGTGGTGTTGTAGCTATGGAAAGATAATATATTTAATGAAACTATTTGATATTGCTAAACAACTAGAATTTGATATAGATAATTCAATAGATATCGAAATAAGTGGTTTAAATACATTAATAGATGCAAATCCTGATCAAATCTCTTTTTTGGACAATAAAAAATATTTAAAAGACCTAGAATCTACAAAAGCAGGAGCCGTATTTATATCAGAAGATTTTAAAGATATAGTACCAACTAATACTATTGCGTTAGTTGTATCAAAACCATATCTATCTTTAGCTTATGCATCTAGGTTTTTTTCACCTTCTATAATTGAAAAAAATGGAAATGAACCTATTGTAGGTAGCGATACTATTGTTATGCCAAATTGTTATATTGGTAAAAATACACTAATTGGTAACAATTGTAATATTATGGCAGGAAGTTATATAGGAGATAATGTAACAATAGGTAATAATACAACAATTTATCCAAATGTTACTATATATAGAGATTGTATTATAGGCAACAATACAATTATTCATGCAGGAACAGTTATTGGTAGTGATGGCTTTGGATTTGCAACAACTCAAGATGGAGAGCATGTTAAGATTTATCAAAATGGTAATGTTGTAGTAGGAGATGATGTAGAGATAGGTTCAAATACATCAATTGATAGAGCAGCATTTAATTCTACAATTATTGAAGATAAAGTAAGAATTGATAACCTTGTTCATATTGCACATAATTGTAAAATAGGTTATGGTTCAATTATAACAGGTCAATGTGGTTTTGCAGGTTCTACTATTTTAAATGAATATGTTGTCGTTGGTGCACAAAGTGGTTTTGCTGGACACTTAGAGATTGCAGCTTTTACAACAATTTCTGCTAAAAGTGGTGTAACAAAAACTATAAAAGAACCAAAAAAACAATGGGCAGGTTTCCCTCTCATGGAACACAAAACTTGGCTTAGACTTCAAGGGAAAATCAATAAGCTTCTAAAAGGATAAATTATAGCTTTAAAAATTATATCTACTATTGTAGCGTTTATACTTGTATATTTCTCATTTTCTATTTTTATTTCAGATGTAAATACTGTTGGTAAGGTGGGAGCTAGTGTTGCAAATTATTCAAAAGAATACTTGGGTTATTTAGCTTATGGTTATTTAATAATTTTATTGTATCCATTATATAAATTTAATTTTTCATATATAGAAAATATTATAGAGAAAACTATATCATCTTTCTTTTTATTTACAACTATCGTTATATTTCAATCTCTTGTAGTAAAAAATGAAATGTCAGGAGAGATTGGAGATATGATTGTAAGTTCTATTCAGCCTTTTATAGGTATTGCAGGACTATGGATATTTGTTCTTATAGGGTTGTTTATATCTTTAATTATATTGTTTGAAGATATAAATACAAGTTTTAAATTGGATTTTTCTAAAATAAAAGATAGTTTTAAAATAAAGTTTAAAGATAAACCATCTCCTGTTCAATTTAAGGTAAATAAACAAAAAAGAGATCAGCAAACTCAAATAAAAAAAGAGTATATAAAACCAGTTGAAGAGCAACAAGTTGTTTTAAAAGAGTTTGGAGATACTGCTGAGATTACGATTGATGATTGTGAAAAAGAAAATGAATTACCACCTACAATTAAAGAAAAAAGTTTTTTAGATGACTTTAAAGAAGAAGTATCAAGTATTGTATCTGATGTACAAAATAAACAAGATGAACCAATACTAGAGGTTGAAAAAACTGAAGCTTCAAGAGAAAAAATTGACTTACCAGATGATACTTTAAAAGTTAAAAACAATTCAGTAATTGTAGATGAATTAGAGGAAAATAAAAAGCTTTTAGAGGAGATAGAGCTTGGTGAAGTTTTAGTACCAAAGAATTTTCAATTACCACCTACAAATATATTCCAAAAAGCTCCAAAAGAAGCAAAGTTAAAAGTCAATGAGGAAGCAATTGATAAAAAAATAAAAGATCTTTTAGAGAAGTTATTGATGTTTAAAATAGAAGGGGATGTTGTAAGGACATATTCAGGTCCAATAGTTACAACATTTGAGTTTAAACCAGCACCAAATGTAAAAGTATCAAAAATACTAAATCTTCAAGATGACTTAGCTATGGCATTAAAAGCACAAACAATAAGAATACAAGCACCAATTCCAGGTAAAGATGTAGTTGGTATAGAAGTTCCAA
Source organism: Campylobacterota bacterium (assembly GCA_034718015.1). GTDB lineage: Bacteria > Campylobacterota > Campylobacteria > Campylobacterales > Arcobacteraceae > JAIOSF01. Next base: position 4,504 of record JAYEMI010000085.1, read on the forward strand.
ATGACCAGACTCAAACTATATATATGAGAGAGGTTTTAGAGAGTGAACTTTTTGCTAAAGCAACATCACCTTTAACAATGATTTTAGGTAAAGATATTGTTGGAAATCCATTTATTGCAGACTTGAAAAAACTACCACATCTTTTAATAGCAGGTACTACAGGTAGTGGTAAATCAGTAGGGTTGAACTCTATGATACTATCATTGTTATATAAAAACTCTCCAGATACACTAAAGTTAATAATGATAGATCCTAAAATGATTGAGTTTTCAATATACAACGACATTCCACATCTTTTAACTCCAGTTATAACTAAACCAATGGAGGCTATAAATGCTTTGGCAAATATGGTAGCAGAGATGGAGAGAAGATATGTTCTTATGGCAGATACAAGAACAAAAAATATTGAAAGTTACAATGAAAAAGCAAAGGCACAAAACTTTGAACCATTTCCTTTTATAGTTATTGTAATTGATGAGTTGGCTGATTTGATGATGACAAGTGGTAAAGAGGTAGAGATATCAATAGCAAGAATAGCTCAAAAAGCAAGAGCATGTGGTATTCATCTTATTGTAGCAACTCAAAGACCATCAGTTGATGTTGTTACAGGTTTAATTAAAGCAAATTTACCAAGTAGAATAAGTTATAAAGTTGGGCAAAAAGTTGATAGTAAAATTATTTTAGATTCAATGGGTGCAGAGTCATTACTTGGTCGAGGGGATATGCTTTTTACACCTCCAGGTATGAGTGGATTAGTTAGAGTCCATGCACCATGGAGTGACGAGAAAGAGATAGAGGAAGTCGCTGAATTTTTAAAAGATCAAAGAGAAGCTTCTTATGATATTAGTATATTAAAAGAGAAAGCTGAAGAGGGGTTTTCAAATACCTCTGAAGCCATATCAGGAGAGGTTGGAGTTTTAGATGAACTCTATGAACAAGCTAAAATGGTTGTACTTCAAGATAAGAAAAGTTCAATAAGTTATTTACAAAGAAGATTAAAAATTGGTTACAATAGATCAGCTAGTATTATAGAACAACTTGAACAAACAGGTATCTTATCTTCAGCAAATGCGAAAGGAAATAGAGAGATTTTAGTCTAATCTTTTTAACTTAAAATGTTTAATAATTTATCAATAAAACAAAAACTTATCATATTTACAGCAGTTATAGTGTTTTTTATTATTATAGCTTCTCAAGCTATTTTATACTCAACTACAGTATTAAATGAGTCATTTGTTTTTTATAAAGATAAAGCTGTAAAAGGGAAAATAGCTGTACTTAAAATAGCAAAAGATCTAAACTATATAAGTAGAAGTACGCGAGATATAATGCTTGATAATAATTACACAAAAAATATTAAAATTATAGAAAACTCTATAAAAAAGATTGAAATTAATTTTGAAAAATTAGTAGATAGTATAAAAGATACACCCAATTCGGAAAAGAAACTTAAAATTTGCGATAAATCAAGAAGAGCAACCCTAATGTTTATAAATGATGCTTTAGAAAAGATGAAGACATTAGAGGGTAAAAATGGTGTTGAAAAGTATAATATGTATCAAGTGTATAAAACTGAATCAACTCCAGTTGCAATGGCAAGTAGAAAATACTTTACGCAATTAAGTGATTTTAAGTCTAAGGGATTTGAAGAATCAACAGAAAAATTCCATTATGATATGAAACAACAAAGAGACTTTATTGCTATTACTACTGTAATTATGATATTTGTTATTATAAGCCTTATGCTTATGGCTTTAAAAACATTGATTAAGCATCTAAAAACTGAACAAAACTTAAAAGATACAGAAAATCTTTTGTTTCAATATAAAGAAGCGATAGATATTACAAATATTGTTTCAAAAACTGATAAAAAAGGTCTCATTACATATGTAAATGATGAATTTTGTAAAGTTTCTCAATATAGTAAAAAAGAGTTAATAGGGCAACCTCACAATATTGTAAGGTCAAAAGATGTACCAAAAAATACATTTAAAGAGTTATGGAACACATTAAAAAGTAAAAAGCCTTGGAATGGTGTTATTCAAAATAGGAAAAAAGATGGGACACATTATTTTGTTGATACTACAATTTTACCTATTTTAGATAATAATAATGATGTACAAGAGTATATAGCAATAAGAAAAAATATTACTGATATTATAGAGTTAAATTTGGAGTTGGTAAAATCTCAAGAGGAGATTTTAAATAGAATGGGGATGATTGCTGAAACAAGAAGTAAAGAAACAGGTCATCATGTAAAAAGAGTCGCAGAGTATTGTAAAATAATTGCAATAGCATTAAACTTGGAAAAAAAAGATATTGAACTACTATACAATGCAAGTGCACTTCATGATATAGGAAAAGTTGGAACGCCAGATGGTATATTACATAAACCAGGTAAACTAACAGATGAAGAATTTAATGAGATGAAGAAACATACTTTAAATGGCTATGAGATGTTAAAAGATTCAGATAACGAAATTGTTAAAACAGGAGCTTTAATAGCATATCAACATCATGAGAAGTATGATGGAACAGGTTATCCAAATAAGCTTAAAGGTGATGATATAGATATTTTTGCAAGAATTACAGCAATAGCTGATGTTTTTGATGCGTTAGGTGAAAAACGATCTTACAAACAGGCTTGGAGTTTAAATGAAATTATTCAGCATATAAAAGATCAAAGTGGAAAACATTTTGATCCAATTATAGTAGAGGCATTTAATAAAAATATCCATCAAATTATATATATAAGAAAAAAATATAAAAATATAAATTTATAATACAAATAAAATACCTTTTACTTAAGTTTTGATATAATGATTAAAATTTAAATACAAAATAGGAATTAAAATTGTCAAAAGAACTTTTACAAAAACAAGCAGACACAATTAGATTTTTAGCTGCTGATATGGTACAAACTGCAAATAGTGGTCATCCAGGTGCTCCAATGGGTATGGCTGATATAGCTACAGTTTTAAGTAAACACTTAAAACTTGATCCTCAAAACACACAATGGTTAAATAGAGATAGATTAGTATTTAGTGGTGGACATGCAAGTGGACTTGTATATTCACTTTTACATCTATGGGGATTTGATCTTAATATTGAAGACTTAAAAAACTTCAGACAAACAGGAAGTAGAACACCCGGTCATCCTGAATATGGTCATACAAGTGGTGTTGAGATAACAACAGGACCATTAGGTCAAGGTGTTGCAAATGCTGTTGGTTTTGCAATGGCTAGTTCTTATGCTAAACACTGTTTAAATAGTGAAACTGCAGAGATTATAGATCATCATGTTTATTGTTTATGTGGTGATGGAGATTTACAAGAGGGTATATCTTATGAAGCATGTGCAACTGCTGGACATCAAAAACTTTCAAACTTAACTATTATTTATGATTCAAATGATATTACAATTGAGGGTGATATTAGTATTGCATGGAGTGAAGATGTAACTAAAAGATTTGAAGCTATTAATTTTGATGTTGTTACTATTGATGGTCATGATTTTGAAGCTATAGATAAAGCACTAACTGATTCTAGAAGTAGTGATAAACCAACTTTAATAGTAGCAAGAACAGCTATTGGAAAAGGTGCAGCTACACTTGAAGGTTCTCATCATACACATGGAGCTCCACTAGGAGATGAAGAGTTAGGTGCTTCTAAAACAAAAGCTGGATTTAATGCTAGTGAATCATTTGTAGTACCATCTGATGTTAAAGAGGCATTTGATAAAACAGAATCTGGAGCATTACAAAGTAAATCTTGGGAAAAATTAGTTAAAAAAGATTTGCCTTTAAGTGAACAAAATGAATCATTAAATGCACTTTTAAATCCTGATTATTCAAAAGTTGAATATCCAGACTTTAGTGAAATAGCAGAGATGGCTACAAGAGATTCTAATCATAAAATATTAAATGCTATAGCTAAAGCTGTTCCATCATTTATAGGTGGAAGTGCAGATTTAGCGCCATCAAATAAAACTGAGCTTATAGGGCTTGGGGATTTTCCAAAAGGTAGAAATATCCATTTTGGAATAAAAGAACACTCAATGGCAGCAATTGCAAATGCTATGAATATATATGGTTTATTTAGAGTATATAGTGCAACATTCTTTATTTTTTCAGATTATTTAAAGCCAGCTGCTAGAGTTGCAGCTTTAGCTTCAATACCACAACATTTTATCTGGACACATGATTCTATTGGAGTAGGTGAGGATGGTGCTACACATCAACCAGTTGAGCAATTAAGCCAATTTAGAGCATTACCAAACTTTTATACATTTAGACCTGCAGATGCAACAGAAAATGTTAAATGTTGGGAAAAAGCGCTTACAATGAATGCACCAACAGCATTTGTTTGTTCAAGACAAAAACTAAAAACTCTAAAAGAGGAGGTTGCTTTTGGTGAAGTGTCAAATGGTGGATATCTTTTAACAAAAAGAGATGATGCAACTGTAACACTTATGGCTAGTGGTAGTGAAGTTATGCTTGCTCTTCAAACAGCTTGTCATTTAGAATCTGATTTTGGTATAAAAGCAAATATTGTTTCAGTTCCTTGTTTTGATCTTCTTTGTGAACAAGATAAAGAGTATATAGATACTATCATTGAACCATCAACTAAAGTAGTATCAATAGAAGCAGCAACAGCAATGGAATACTATAAATTTGCAGACCATGTAATAGGTATGACAGGTTTTGGTGAAAGTGGACCAGCAAATGAGTTGTTTGAGAAATTTGGTTTTACAATCGATCAATTAAAGATTAAAATTAAAGAGTTGGTTTCATAGGTTATGGCAGATATTAATAATGCTGTTTTTATAGTTAGTATTGCTGCATTATTAATCGGCTTATTTTTATATATAATTTTTTAAAGGGGAAAATATGGATTTTGTTAAATTTAAAGGTACTGATGTAACACTTGAGGGAACCAAGCTAGATATTGGGGATATGTCACCACATGTTACTATTGTAGGAGCAGATTTAGAAGATATTGAAGTTGGTGGGGCAAGTGATAAGGTTCAGTTAATCATATCTGTACCATCACTAGATACTGCTACTTGTGCAGCTGAAACAAGAAGATTTAATTTAGAAGTTGGTAGCTTAGATATATGTGAAACTACAGTAGTATCTATGGATTTACCTTTTGCTAGTGCTAAATTTTGTTCAACTGAAGGTATTGATAACTTAAAAGTTGGTAGTGATTATGTTGATAAAGAGTTTGCGAAATCTTATGGAGTTCTAATGAAAGACAACAAACTAAAAGGTTTGTGTGCAAGAGCTGTTTTTGTTGTTAATAGAAATGGAATAATTACATACATTCAAGTTGTACCTGAAGTAACTGATGAACCAAATTATGAAGAGGTATTAGAAGCTATTAAAGATGCTAGATAATTAATAGATATGAAAACTCTAAATACAATATATTCAAATAGATGTGATTTAGAGTTTTTTATTAATTCTAATAATATAAATCAAACTATTGGTAAGGAACTTTTAGTACAAGTTTTTTGTGGAATTGTAAATAGAGATTTTATCAAGAATTTACAAAGTGATATAGTTACACTTTTACCAAACTGTAAAATTATCGGTTCTACAACTGATGGAGAGATAGTAAATGGTAAAGTTACTACAAATCAAGTCACTATATCGTTTACTATATTTGATTATATAAAATGTAATGTTGATTATATTTTATATGACCATACAATAAGTTTAGAGAAGCAATCTTGCAACTTAGCAAAGAAAATATCAAACCAAAATACAAAAGCTATCATTACATTTGCTGATGGTTTAAATACAAATGGAGATAAATACCTAAGTGGCTTTTCAAAGTTCAATAATGAGATAATTGTTTCAGGTGGATTATCAGCTGATAATTCAATGTTTGAGAAAACATATCTTTTCACCAATGATGAAGTTTTTACTAATGGAGCAGTTGCTGTTAGCTTAAGTGGTAATCTAAATATTTATACTGATTATAGCTTTAATTGGCAACCTATTGGTAAAGAGTTAGTTATTACAAAAGCTAAAGATAATATTGTTTATACAATCAATGATAAAAGTGCTTATGAAACATATAGATATTATCTAGGAGATGAAGTGGCATCTAGGCTTCCTGCAGTAGGTATTGAGTTTCCTTTGATTATTAAAAGAGATAATGAATATATTGCAAGAGCTATTGTTGGAATAAGTTTTGATGGTAGTTTGATATTTGCAGGAAACTTACAAGAGGGTGATATAGTTCAGTTTGGCTGTGGAAATAGTGAATTGATATTAAATTCACAAAAAGAGATTATAAAAAAATATTTTCATAAACCAGTTGAGTCTATATTTATATATTCTTGTATGGCAAGAAGAAGGTTTATGCCTGATTTAATAGAAAAAGAGATAGAGCCATTTTCTAAATATGCGAATGTTACAGGCTTTTTTACATATGGAGAATTTTATACAAATAATAATCTAAAAAAAGAGTTATTAAATCAAACTATGACACTTCTACTTTTAAGTGAGTATGATACAATTACTAATAAAGATATAAAAAGTGATATATTAAAAGATAATACAAATACACTTTCTTTTAAAGCAATGTCACATCTAATAAATGTAACAACAAATGAACTAAATGATATAAATAAAGATTTAAACAGTAGTTTAATAAGAGAGAAAGAATCAAAAGACAAGATTGAAACTATGTTGATTTCTCAACATAAAATGGCTTTAATGGGAGATATGATAGGAAATATTGCCCACCAATGGAGACAACCTTTAAATACCATAAGTGCAGCCATAACATCACTACAAATTCAAAAAGAGTTAGATGTTTTAACAGGTGAATATTTAGAAAATGCAACAGATCAAGTTGTTAAAAATGTCAAGTTTTTATCAGAGACTATTACAGTATTTAGGAATTTTCTAAAAGATGATAAAATACTAAAAGAGTATGATTTAAAATATATTTTAAAATATGCAATAGATATATCAATAGCAAGTTTAAATGATCATCAAATAGTATTGGAACAACATATTTCAGATGAAAAGATGATGGTTTATGCAGTTGCAGGTGAGTTAACTCAGGTAATTATAAATATAATAACAAATGCAAAAGATGCAATTATTGAAAATAACAGCAAAAATGGTAAAATAAAAGTAAGTTTAGAAAGTAATAACAGTATAGCTAGAATTATAATAGAAGATAATGGTGGAGGTATTTCATCTAGTATTACTAAAAATATATTCAAACCATATTTTACAACAAAAGATGAAAACAAAGGTACAGGGATAGGTTTATATATGAGTTATGATATTATTGTAAACCATATGAAAGGTAAACTATACACAAAAAATAGCGATAATGGATCTATTTTTTATATAGAATTATCTCTGCCGGAAGTATAAATTATTAAAAGAGAGTCATTAAATGAATAAAAATTATCTAATTATTGTAGTTTTTTTATTAAGTATTATTATATTTCCACTTAGTATAAATGTATTAAAGGAGAGTGAAGTACAGCAGTTTAAAGAAAAAAATATACTTGAAGTTGTATCCCAATTAGAACTATATCTAAAAGCTTTAATAAAAGAGAAACAAAGTACCACATCAGTTATTGCAGTTGGAGTTGCTAGTAGTAGTAATATAATTGATGCATTGAAAAATAAGAATTTTGAAAAATTAGATTTTAAAAGATACTCCCTTGAACTAAAAAATAAAACGGATTTTAAAAATGTATGGTTTCAATTAATAGATAAAAATGGTATATCAGTTCAAAGAAGTTGGATAGATTTTAAAGGCGATAAAATATCTAATGCAAGATTAGATCTACAAAAAATGATAAAAAATCCAAAAGTTACAAATACCATTAGTGTAGGTAAGTTTGATATGACCTTTAAATCTATGATACCAATCTATGACAATAACAAAACTTTTTTAGGTATTATAGAGGTTATTACCCATTTTAATTCAATCTCAAAAGAACTAGAAAAAAAAGGGATATCTGCAGTATTTTTAGTTGATAAAAGATATAAAAAACAGATAACAAAACCATTTTCAAAAAA
>JAYEMI010000085.1:12663-24138 GCA_034718015.1 Campylobacterota bacterium
ACATATAAGCAAATAAAACAAAAATATAACATAAGACAACTACACTTTCATCTACCAAATTCAGATAGCTTCTTAAGGATGCATCGACCAAATAAATTTGGAGATAGTTTAATAGGAATAAGACAAAGTGTTGAATATGTAAACAAGTACCTTAAACCTTATAGCGGCTTTGAAGAGGGTAGAATCTTCAATGGTTATAGATACATATTTCCGCTTTCTTATGACACTGAACATATAGGTAGTGTTGAGATAAGTTTTGATTTTTATTCATTTATGGATAATTATTTTAATGTTTTTAATTCAAAAAGAGTAAACTTTTTATTAAGTAAAGAGATAATAGATAAAAAAGTTTTTGAAAAAGAACAATCAAATTATATTGCAAGCCCTATAGAGGGTTATTATTTTGATAAAGGGGTATTGAAAAAACTAGATAAACTACAAAGAAAAGTTATTCCAAGTAATAAAAATCAAGAAAAATTTGATTATATTTCAAAAAATATTCCAAAAGGAAACCCTTTTGTAGTGCACTTTTATGAAGTAGAGGAACTTTCTGTTGTAATTCCATTATTAAATGAGTTAAGTTCAGAAGTTGTAGGTGCTATTACTATATCAAAGTCAGATGCATATATAACTCAAAAAAGAGATGAGTTTAGACAACTTTTATTAATAATCTTAGTGATTCTTCTGTTTTTAATGATATTTATATATAGAGAACTTATTAGTAAATTTAATACAAAATTTGAATCTCAAAGAAATCAAAAGATTTTAGATTCCCAAAATTCATTTATTCTTATTACTGATGGTTTTGAGATAAAAGCATCAAATAGATCTATGCTTGACTTTTTTGGATTTGAAACACTAGAACAATTTAAAAAGGTTAGTAGTTGTATTTGTGATTATTTCCAAAAAGAAGAGGCAATAGAGTATATCCAAAAAGAGATGGAAGGGGTAAACTGGTTTGAGTATATTAAAAATAATATGCATGAGAATCTCAAAATAAAAATGAATGATAAAAATAATGATCCACATATCTTTGCAATAGAATTTAGTAAATTTGAAGGTGTTGATTATATTGTTTCATTTTTAGATATTACAAAAGTGGAGAATGCAAATATAAAATTAAAAAATATGGAAGTACAGTTGGTTCAGTCAGAAAAGTTAGCATCTTTAGGAAATATGATAGGAAATATCGCCCATCAATGGAGACAGCCACTTTCAGTAATATCAACAAGTGCAAGCGGAGTATTAGTAAAAAAAGAGTATGGAGTATTAGAAGATAAAGATTTAAGTGACTATATGAACAACATAATGCTAAATGTAAATTTCTTATCTGATACTATTGATACTTTTAGAGATTTTATCAAAGAAGATAAAGAGATAAAAAAGATTAATATTCAAGAGAATATCGATATTATATTAAAAATATTAGCAGCATCTTTAGAAAATAATCATATAAAACTTATAAAAAATATAGATTATTCAAAACCAATAATAAAAAGTATGGTATCAGGAGAGTTGTCTCAAGTAATATCAAATCTAGTAAATAATGCAAAAGACATATTAGTAGAAAAGAATATAGACAACCCGCAAATTAAAATAGTATGTAAAGTCGTTAATAACAGTATATTTATAACAATACAAGACAATGCAGGTGGTGTCCCTGAAGATATAATAAATAAAATTTTTGAACCATATTTTACAACAAAACATCAGTCACAAGGTACAGGATTAGGTCTTTATATGAGTTATAAAATAGTAACAGAAAGTTTAAATGGAAAGTTATATGTAAAAAATGAAAATGGTGGTGCAAATTTTATTATAGAATTGTCACTATAAAAGATAGTAAAAAGGTAAATATGAAAAAATATTATTATAAATATGATGAGTTTTTAGAAGATTGTAAAAATCTTTCAAAACAGATAAAACTGTATAATCCAGATACTCTTCTAGCAGTTGCAAGAGGTGGGGTGACATTGGGGCATTTTTTAGCAAATAGTTTAGATAATAGACGATTGTTTACAATTAATTCTATACACTATGATGATACAAAAAAATTAGATACTTTTGATATCTTTAATATTCCTAATTTAGATGATGCATCAAAAGTAGTTATTATTGATGATATTATAGATAGTGGTGAAACGATGACTGAGATAATAAAAGTATTAAAAACAAAATATCAAAATATCGACTTTAAAGTAGCAACTATTTTTTATAAACCAACAGCAATAATAAAAGCAGATTTTCAAGTAAAAGAAGCAACACAATGGATAGAGTTTTTTTGGGAAATAGATATATAAATCCTTTTTAGATATAATCCAAAAAATCAACAACTAATAAGAGGAAAAAATTTGAGAGCATTAATCAGTGTAAGTGATAAAAGTGGAGTAGAAAACTTCGCTTCTGAATTAGTAAAATTAGGTTATGAGATAATAAGCACAGGTGGTACATATAAAGCATTACAAAATGCTGGAATAAAAGTAATAGAAGCAAATGAAGTTACAAAATTTCCAGAGTGTTTTGAAGGTAGAGTAAAAACTTTAAATCCATTTATTCATGGTGGGATCTTACATAGAAGAGATAAACAATCACATCTTGATCAAGCAAAAGAATTAGGTGTTGAGGGTATTGATTTGGTTTGTGTAAATCTATATCCATTTAAAGCTACTATAGAAAAAACTGACAATTTTGAAGAGATTATTGAAAATATCGATATAGGTGGACCAGCTATGGTTAGATCTGCTGCTAAAAACTTTGATTCTGTAATAATTGTAACTGATGTGTTAGATTATGATGAGGTATTAAATAATCTTAAAAATGATACAAATTCTGTAGAATTTAGAAGAGATATGATGATCAAAGCTTATGAGCATACAGCAGCTTATGATTCAATGATAGCAAACTACATGAACAAAAGATTTAACAACGGTATGGGTGATAAACAATTCATAGTAGGTGAGAAAGTTTTTGATACAAGATATGGTGAAAATCCACATCAAAAAGGTGCATTGTATGAGTTTGATAAACACCTATCAAATAAATTTATCACTTTAAAAGGTGAGGCATCTTTCAATAATATGGGAGATATTTCAGGAGCTGCAAAAATTGCATCTGCTTTTGGTGATGATAATGCAGTTTGTATAGTAAAACATGGGAATCCATGTGGATTTGCTATAAAAGATACACTTTTAGAGTCTTATGAATCTGCATTAAGATGTGATCCTATCTCTGCATTTGGTGGAGTAGTTGCTGTAAATGGAGTAGTTGATTTAGACTTAGCAATTAAAATGAATGAAATTTTCTTAGAGGTTGTTTTTGCGGCTGATTTTACAAGTGAAGCTGAAGCTGAGTTAAATAAGAAAAAAAGAATCAAGTTATTTAAACAAGGTACACAAAAGTTAGAACTTGCAAATGATGATTTTAATTTTAAAATTGTAGATGGGGGATTTGTATACCAAGATGCAGATAAAATAGAATCTGATGAGGTTAAAAATGCTGAGTTAAAAAGTACAAGAGAAGCATCAATTCAAGAGCAAAAAGATATGCAAATAGCATATAAAGTGGCATCTTTAACAAAATCTAATTGTGTTGTATATGTAAAAGATTCAGCTATGGTAGCTGTTGGTATGGGTATGACATCAAGAGTAGATGCAGCTAAAGCAGCACTTAGAAAAGCAGATGATTTAGGTATAGATGTTACAGGTGCAGCACTTGCTAGTGAAGCATTCTTCCCTTTTAGAGACAGTATAGATGCAGCTAAAGAAGCAGGCGTTAAATGTGTTATAGAACCAGGTGGTAGTATAAGAGATGAAGAGATAATAGAAGCAGCAAATGAGTTTGGTATGGCTTTATACTTTACAGGAAAAAGACACTTTTTACATTAAGGAAATAAAATGGAATTAGAAGATATAGTAAGACAAATAAAACCATCATCTATGGATGAGCTTATGATAAAAAATGAAGAGTTTACAAAACTATTCAAAGAAAATAAAGTTTTTTTATTGGATGTAAGAATGGATTTTGAAGCTGCAGTTTGGAGTTTAGGAATTGCAACCAATATACCTGCTCCAAGTGTACCAGATAGGTTAAGTGAATTACCAACAGATAAACTTATAGTAGTAGGATGTCCAACTGTAAATAGATCAATTACAGTTAGTGCTTATTTAAAAACAAAAGGTTTCAATAGTAGGTTTTTAGCAGGTGGTTTAGTTGAGTTAATGGGAACATTAAAAGGTGGAGCTGCTAAAGAATTAGTAGGAAAGTAGTATGAAAAAGGGCTTGAAAAAGTAGCTCAAAAGAATCACTTACTACAAACTTTATTTTTAATTGCTATTTTATGATATACTTATTTCCACTGAAGTAAGATAAAGGAAAGATAATGTTTAAAAACTTTACAACAAAACAAAAATTGATACATAATATTGTTATTTCTTTACTGGGGTTTATTTTTATTTCTATAGCTGGATATATGCAATCTCTTGTATCAATTATTAGTTTATTTATATTTTTTAGTACTTATGTGGTTTTGTCAAATTATATAATAATGAATCAAGCAAAAGAAGGTTTTGATCAATTTAATAATCAATTTAAACAATTTATAAATTTTATGTTAATGAAGCAAAATCGTGTTGTAAAAATTGAAAATCCAAGTAGTGATGATATGGGGCAACTTAATTCTACTTTAAACGATGCTATTGATATTGTGCAAAAGAATATGCAAGAAGATATGAAACTTATGGGTGAAATTGTGCTTACAACAGATAAATCAGAACAAGGTATTTTTACATGTAGAGTAAAAGCAAACACAAATAATCCAATGCTTAGAACACTAAAAATAAATATGAATAAAATGTTAGATGAACTTGAAAAAATAATTTCAGATGTAAGTAGTGTTGCTGACTGTTATGCTCATGACGATTTTACCAAGTCTGTTAAGATATCTAACAATATAAAAGCAGATTTAAAAACACTTTTAGAATCAGTTAATTCATTAGGGGATTCGTTAAGTAGTAGTGCTAAAACAAATTTATCAAATGGGCAACACCTAGAATCAAATGCAACAACAATGACTCAAAGTGTTACTAATTTAGCTAATAAAGCAAGTCAACAAGCAGAAAGCTTAGAAGAAACAGCAGCGGCTGTTGAGGAGATTACAAGTATCACTAGAAATAATGTATCTAATGCAACGAAAATGTCACAACTAGGTAGAACAGTGAAAGATGCTGTTTCAAAAGGTTCAACACTAGCAGGAGAAACATCAAGTGCAATGGATGAGATAAATAGACAAGTAACTGCAATAAATGAAGCTATTACAGTTATTGATCAAATAGCATTTCAAACAAATATTTTATCACTTAATGCTGCAGTTGAAGCTGCAACTGCAGGGGAAGCTGGAAAAGGGTTTGCTGTTGTTGCTCAAGAGGTAAGAAACCTTGCAAGTAGATCAGCTGAAGCAGCAAATGAGATAAAAACTTTAGTTGAAAATGCTACTACAAAAACTAATGATGGTAAAAAAATTAGTGATGATATGATTAAAGGGTATGAGGCTATAAATACTCACTTTAGTGAAACAATTACATTAATAGAAGATGTAAGCTCTGCTTCAAAAGAACAAATGAGAGGAATTGAGCAGATTAATGATGCCGTTACAATTTTAGATAAAGTAACACAGGAAAATGCACATGAAGCAAACTTGGTTGCTAAAATATCAGAAGATGTAAGTGAGATGTCAAATAATCTAGTAAGCCAAGCTAGTAGTAAAAGATTTAATTAAAGCTAGTTATTTAGATATTTTTCCAAAAATATTTGAAAACTTGTCTAAATCAATATTCATAGCCTTTAACTCTTTTGAAATATCTGGAATCTTTATTTTAGACATATCTGGTACAGATATTGTATTTAGTTTTTCAACTTTTTTATAACTATCTTTGTTTATTAAATTATTAGAGATACAGTATTCTAAGTATTCATTGTATTTATCTTTGAAAATATTAAATTCTAAACTCTTTTTTGCTATTAAGACTATATCTTGATTTAAAAATATAAAAGATTGTAAAAGTAAATCATTTATATTAATTTGATCATAATTATTTGATTTTATTGCCCCTATTGATTGTGCAAATCTATAAAATGTTATAGTTTTATAATCTCTCATTCTAATAGCTTTTAATTTTTATATCTGGTGTTGAGGTTACTTTATTTGTAGTAACAAATTCATTTTCCATATCTTGAAGTTGATAGTATATTTTTGTAGTATCATTTTTTGTATATATTTTTGAAATACTTGAAACAACTATACCAAGTATAACTAAAGAGATTAAAACTTCAAAAAGTGTAAAGCTTTGTTTTTTTATCATTATTTGTGTTGGTTTATAAAGGCATGTGCTTACCATAAAATACACTCTTTCATATAATACTATTTTAAATTTAACCAATAAAAAAGAAGTGTTGATAACTTCCTTTTTACCTCATTAAGTATTAAATTTATTAATTTTTATCTATACAGTTTAAATCTATAAATGCAACTTCCATTCTTTTTATCAAACTATTTTGACCAGCTCTTAACCAAACTCTTGGATCGTAGTATTTTTTATTTGGTTTGTCATCACCATCTGGATTACCAATTTGTCCTTGTAAATAGTCTCTATTTGTAGATTCGAACTCTCTTATACCATCCCAAAATGCCCATTGAGTATCTGTATCAATATTCATTTTAATTACACCATAAGTAATAGCTTCTCTTATCTCTTCAAGACCACTTCCACTTCCACCATGAAATACAAAGTTTATTGGCTTAGACGCTAAACCATGTTTCTCTTCAATAAACTTTTGAGAATTATCAAGAATTTTTGGAGTTAAAACAACATTTCCAGGTTTATAAACCCCATGTACATTTCCAAAACTAGCAGCAATTGTAAAGTTAGGACTCACTTCATTTAATCTTTCGTAAGCATAATTAACCTCTTCTGGTTGAGTATATAAAAGAGCATTATCAATATCAGAATTGTCAACACCATCTTCCTCTCCACCAGTTATCCCAAGCTCTATCTCTATCATCATATCAAGTTCTTGCATAGTTTTAAAATACTCAACACATGTATCAAGATTAGCTTCTATTGGTTCCTCGCTTAAATCTAACATATGAGAACTAAATAAAGGTCTACCAGTAGCTTTAAAGTTCTCTTTACTAGCTTCAATTAAACCATCAATCCAAGGTAAAAGTTTTCTTGCTGCATGATCTGTATGTAATACAACTGGTACACCATAGGCTTTTGCCATCATATGGATATGTTTAGCACCACTGATTGCTCCTAAAACTGATCCATTTGGTGCCTTACAACCTTTCCCTGCAAAAAAAGTTGATCCTCCATTAGAAAATTGTAAAATGATAGGAGAGTTTACTTTTGCTGCTGCTTCAAGTACTCCATTTACTGATTCTGTATTAACAACATTAACTGCTGGTATTGCAAAACCATTTTCTTTTGCATAGTCAAATAATTTTTTAGTCTCACTACCTGTTAAAACTCCTGCTTCTACTACATCAAATACTGCCATATTTATATCCTTTTATTTATATTCTATTTTTGCGTTTTTCTTTAGTTTTGCTGCTTTATCTTTAATCATATCTAAAAATACTTTTTGAGATAACTCTTGTTGTATTTTTGGTTTAACCTCTTCAAAAGATTGAACATTTGCCTCTTTTTTATCATCAAGATATATGATGTGATAACCAAATTGTGTTTTTACAGAGTCTTTTGTGAATTCACCTTTTTTAAGCATTATCGAAGCCATACTAAACTCTGGTACCATTTTTTCTTGAGTGAACCACCCTAACTCTCCACCATTTACACCTGAAGGACCTGTTGATTTTTCTTTAGCAAGTTTTGTAAAATCAGATTTAATATTTTTTGATTTTTTTAAAGTTGATATAATATCGTCAGCTTCTTTTTTTGATGCTACAAGAATATGGCTTGCTTTTAGTTCTAATGCAGATTTGAATTTTGAACTATTGTTTTTGTAAAACTTTTTAAGTTCTGAGTCACTTACTTGTACAGTCTTGCTTAAATCTCTCATCCAAATTTGAAAAGCTAAGTTTTGTTTTAATTTTTCTAATTCAACTTTATATTCATTTGTTTTAGGAATATTTGATTTCATAGCGCTTTGAGACAATAGTTTTTGTTCTACTAAGCTATTTAATATCTGTTTTTGTTGTTCTTTTGGTACTGTTTCAAAATTTATTCTTGGATCTCTTAGTGCTACAGAGATATCATTTGAAGTAATATTTTCACCATTAACTGTTGCATAAATCTTATCATCCATTGCAAATGCACTACTTGAAAGTGCCAAACATGTAACTAAACTAAATATTGTTTTTTTCATCTATATAACCTCGTAATTTTTTTTGAAGTATACCTAAAATTTGTTTATAAAATACAAATTTGTAAATTTAGCTTAAAAACTCTTTAAATTTCTGAAATTTTATGTTATAATTCCACTCTTAAAAAAACAGACTTAAAAAAAACTTAAGTAAAATAAACTAGAGATGTAAAGGTAGAAATATATGAGAATTTTAATTGTAGAAGACGAAAGTACATTAAATAGAACTCTTCAAGAGGGTTTACAAGATTTTGGATATCAAGTAGATATAGCAGAGAATTTTAAAGATGCAGAGTACTTTATAGAGATTAGAAACTATGATTTAGTTTTAACAGATTGGATGTTACCAGATGGTGATGGACTAGAGTTAACAAAAATCGTTAAAAATAGAAGTGGAAGAACATCTGTTGTTATTGTAAGTGCAAGAGATGATAAAGAGAGTGAAATTAAAGCTCTAAAAACTGGTGCTGATGATTACATCAAAAAACCATTTGATTTTGATATTTTGTTAGCTAGAATTGAATGTAGATTAAGATTTGGTGGAACAAATATCATCCAAATAGAAAATTTATCAATCAATCCAGATGAAGAAAAAATAATGTATGATGGTGTTGATATTGAGCTTAAAGGTAAGCCTTTTGAAGTTTTAACACACTTAGCAAGACATAGAGATCAAATTGTATCAAAAGAGCAATTACTTGATGCTATCTGGGAAGAACCAGAACTAGTAACACCAAATGTTATTGAAGTTGCGATTAATCAAATTAGACAAAAAATGGATAAACCTTTAAATATTGCTACAATTGAAACAATAAGAAGAAGAGGGTATAGATTTTGTTATCCTCCAAAAGTTGAATCTGAAAATAAATAAAAAATTTTAAAATGATGAAGAAAAGTATATATAGAGAATTCTCTCAGAAACTTATATTTGCTACTTCATTATTTATCATTGTACTATCTTTCATATTTTATGGTTTTACAAAAGCTACAATATATGAAGAGATATCAGAAACACTACTAAAAGACGCTCAGTTATTAGTCACTGCAAAACAATCTTCTATATCTAAAAAAGAACATTTAAAGGTATTAGTAAGCGATGATACAACTATAGAGATAATAAATACTAATAAAATAGATAAAATAACATTTAGAAAATTTACAAGTGAAGATAATCATTATATGGAATTAATATACCCTATTGATAAACTAAATAATGAGTATTTGAAAATAACTAAAAATATAAATACATCACATAAAATGTTAAATAGAATATTTGGGAATTTACTTATTTTAGGTATTGGTGGTTTAATTATGATTATTATTTATGCACTTGCTATGTCAAGATCATTACTTATGCCAATCATTAGAATCACTAGAAAATTATCAAATATGAATGAAAATTCATTAACTCAAATAGATACTGCAAGACTTCCAAATGAGTTTGAGCCACTTGCAAACTCTATAAATAGTCTTACAACTAAAATTGAAAGTTATGTAAAGTATCAAAAAGAACTATTCATAGGTGCAGCGCATGAGCTTAAAACACCACTTGCAGTTATGAAATTAAAAAGTCAAGTTACACTTTCAAGACAAAGAGATACTCAAAAGTATGAAGAGGTTTTAAAACTTCATATTGATGAGATAGATGGTATGAATAATATGATATCATCTATTTTAGATATGGGAAGACAAGAGGGTGCTCAATTTGAAAAACCAATTGAACTTGATATTATAAATTATCTAAAAGAAAAAACAGAAAGCTTTTCACTTTTATGTATTGAAAAAAATATAACTTTAAAGTTTAATACAGACTTAGAATCTTTTAAAACAATAATTCAGCCTACTTTACTGACACAAATAATTCAAAATTTTGTTCAAAATGCTATTAAATTCACACCAAATGATAAAAGTGTGATAATAAAAACAATACCAAATACAAGTTCTATTACAATAGAGGTTATTGATGAGGGTATTGGTTGTGATGAGGATGTTGATCTATTTGCACCATTTAAAAGAGTCGGAAATGAAAAAGGTGCAGGTTTAGGTTTGTTTTTAGCTAAAAGTGCAGCTGATACTTTAGGTGCTACAATTAGTTTAAAAAATAGAACAGATGGAGTAAGTGGAACAATTGCAACTTTAAAGTTACAATCAAATCCAACTTGTAATATTTAAAATAAGTTTGCGTGTTCTATTTTTGTACAATGACTTTGCACAACTTTAAAACCAGCATCTAAAGCTTTTTTAGCTGCTTCGTTATTTACTAAACCTAACTGAGTCCAGATACATTTAACTCCACCTCTTTTTATAGCTTCATCTACAACAGAAGCAATAACATCAGGTTTCCTAAATATATCAACCATATCAACTTTTATATCAGATGGAATATCTGTAAGACTTTTATAGACTTTTTCACCAAGTATGACATCCTCTTTTGGATATACAGGTATTATAGTAAATCCAGCATTTTTCAAATAAACAGCAACACGATTACTATCTTTGTCAGGTTTTGGAGAACATCCAATGATAGCTATTGTTTTTGTCTCTTCAAATATTGATTTTATCTCATCTTTATTACTATTAATTTGTGGCATTTCACATTCCATTTTGATCCTTTTTATATTTCTTAAAATCTTACCAAATCCCCTTGAAATAAGGGTTTTATTATGTTGTAATCTTTCCAAATCTAGTCCGATTTAACCAAATTATTTCAAATCACTCGGACTCTAAATGGATTCTTTTTATTAATATTCAAAAAGTCCGATAAAGGAAATTTAATGAAAACATCAACAAAAAGAACATCTACAAACTATCCGGGTGTATTTTTTAAAGATATTATATCAGATTCAAATAAAGTAACAGATAAAGTGTACAGTATTACAGAAATTTTAACTCTGACACACAACAATATCAACATCACATAATATAAGGTGCCATATCAATATTTTCATCGGTCTGGCGGGATATGAGTATAAACTCTATCATCTTATCAAAGCTTTTAAATTTAAACATCGATGTTAAAAAGTTTATACCTGTAAAAAACTCTTCTCTTGCTCCTATATGTTGGCGAAGTTCTATATATGTATCATCTGTAAGGTCTTG
>JAYEMI010000086.1:0-5935 GCA_034718015.1 Campylobacterota bacterium
ACTTTCTTCTCCGACATCAACTTGTAGTTTTAAAAGTTTTTTTGATTTTGGAACTTCTACTGCTTCAATTATTGTACCTATTTTTAAAGTTGTTTCAAAAAACTTATCTATTGTTATTAAATTATCAGGTTCTGTATCCTCTTTGCTCTCTTTTTGACAAGATTCTTTTCTAGGTTTTTCAACAACTGCTTCAACCTTATTTACCTCTGCTGTTGCTATTAACTCCTCTTCAATTCTAGGGAAAAGTGCATCTATTTTAGTTATAGTTGTATCAGGAACTAATTCTCTATTTTTAATAATATTGTTGTAAGTTTGCGTATTTATTGTTATACCTAAAGATGAAGCTATTTTAGATATTTTTTCTGGCATAACCGAATCTAACATAACAGATACTTTTGCCATAATATTAACTATAAGAGCAACTAAAGCCATAGCTTCCTCTTCTCTATCGTTTTTCATCATAGCCCATGGTTCGTAATCACCAATTGCTTTATTTGCAATAGTTAAAACTTTCCATAACTCTTCTAAGTACCTATTTATTTGCATATTGTATATTAGTGGCTCAGCAGCTTCTATTATATTGTGAACTTCATCTAACTCTTTTTGATGGTATTTTATTACATCTTTACTTGTTACTTTAAAGTCAAAATATTTTCCACTCATACCTTGTATTCTATTTAATAAGTTTCCAAGATCATTTCCTAAATCTGAATTAATTCTGTCCATTAAAGCTCGCTGACTAAAGTCACCATCTTGTCCAAATGGCACCTCTCGCAACATAAAATATCTAAATGCATCAAGTCCATATGCATCTGCTATCTCTTTTGGATTTACAACATTTCCTTTTGATTTAGACATCTTTTCACCATCTCTGGTCCACCAACCATGAGCTGCAATATGATCTGGAAGTGGAAGGTCTAGAGACATTAAAAATGCAGGCCAAAAAATAGCATGGAACCTTAGTATATCTTTACCTACAAGCTGTACTTTTGCATGCCAATATTTCATATTTTCTTCATCTCCACCATAACCTAAAGCAGTGATATAATTAAGAAGAGCATCAAGCCACACATACATTACATGTTTGTCTTCACTCATAGAAGCTGGTAGTTTTACACCCCAATCAAATGATGTTCTTGAGATTGACAAGTCATTTAGTCCACCACCAACAAAGTTTATAATCTCTTTTGCTTTTGACTTTGGAAGGATAAATTCAGGATTTTCTTCATATAGTTTAAGAAGTTTATCTTGATAGTTAGAGAGTTTAAAAAAGTAACTCTCCTCTTTTACTATAGTTGTAGGTCTTCCACAATCAGGGCAGCCTCCATTATCTAGAAGTTGAGCATCTGTAAAAAAAGTTTCACACCCTACGCAATAGTTTCCTTCATAGTGACCTTTGTAGATATCTCCCTTATCAAA
Organism: Campylobacterota bacterium; assembly: GCA_034718015.1. Lineage (GTDB taxonomy): Bacteria > Campylobacterota > Campylobacteria > Campylobacterales > Arcobacteraceae > JAIOSF01. The sequence continues at coordinate 1,420 of JAYEMI010000086.1, forward strand.
CATAGTTTGAAATGCTTTTTGAACACCTTTTTTATGGTCTTCATCTGTTGTTCTTATAAACTTATCATATGAGATATCAAAATCATCCCATAAAGTTTTAAATTTTCCACTTATCTCATCTGCGTACTCTTTTGGTGTTTTACCACGAGCAGCAGCACTATCTGCAATTTTTTGACCATGCTCATCTGTACCTGTTAAAAAATATGTATCATAACCAATTAGTCTTGAGTATCGAGCTAACATATCTGCAATAATAGTTGTATATGCATGACCTATATGAGCCACATCATTTACATAATAGATTGGAGTTGTGATATATACTTGTTTACATGAGTCTGACATTTTTATTCCTTGAAGTTTGTTATTTATTATATTATTTACGCGATTATATCTAAAATCATCTAAAATATTGGCTTTTTAATTTTGAGAATAATTTAAAGAAATTTAGATATCATTAACTTAATTAAGAGATAAAATTATATATGTATATGAGGAATAACAAAATGGGATACAATTTAGATTTACAATCAATAGCAAATGAATTAGATTTTGATTTAGAAGATGTTGAGATGTTGCTTGAAGTATTTATTGAAAGTGCGAGTGAAATATTAGAAGAATTAAATAACGCTATACAAGAAAATGACCTAAATAAAATTTATCAATGTGCTCATGCAATAAAAGGGAGCTCCTCAAACTTAACTCTAATGGAGATTGCTAATATTGCAAAAGAGATGGAAGACCAAAGTAAAACTGGAAATAATATAGATTATTCCGAACTATACAGTAAGCTAAAATCTTTTATAGATAATATTCAAAAATAAATCAGGATTTTATCTATGTACAATAATTTAGTTCCAAAAGTATTGATTGTTGATGACTTAAAGGACAATAGACTAATGATAAAGTTGTCTTTAAAAAAGTCTGGGAAATTTCAATTTTTTGAAGCATCTGATGGTATTCAAGGGGTAGAGTTAGCGCTGAAAGAGCTTCCTCATATTATTCTTATGGATGCTATAATGCCAAATATGGATGGATTTGAAGCTATACGACAAATTAGAAATAATCCATTAACTAACAATATACCAATACTTATGGTAAGTGCTTTGGATAACAAAAATGAAAAAGTGAAAGCTTTACAGTCTGGAATCAGTGATTTTATCTCTAAGCCTTTTGATACTACTGAGTTATCTATTAGAGTTAATTCACTTCTTCATCTATATCTCAAGTTTATAGAGCAGAAAAAGGAGCTTGAAGAGATCAATCAAAATTTAGAAGTAAAAGTAACTGAAATGTTAGATAAAAGGTTAGCAGAAGTAAAAATGGCTTCAATAGGTGAAATGGCAGCAGGGATTACCCATGAGTTAAATACCCCTGTTACATATATGAAAGCAAATCTTGAGATGCTAAAATATGATATAGATGATATCAAGGGCAATGAAAAAATCAAAATTTCTTTAGAAGAAACCTATAAAATTCTTTTAAATGGAGTGAAAAGATTAAGAGGTATTATTGATACTACTAGAGAGATATCAAAAAAAGGAAAAAATAAAAAGCAAAAAGAGAATCTGTATTCAACTTTGATACATGCAACTAGAATGGTTCATAATAGAGCTAAACACCTTATGCCTATATACATAAATGGTACACTTTTCAATCTTGATATAAATGAAAATTTTGAAACTTTTGAGTCTAATGTCATAAAAGAGAAGATGGAGCAAGTTTGGATTGTAATACTTAATAATGCTTGTGATGAGTTTATAAAAAGTAAAAAAGAGTTTGATGATAGAAAAATAGAGATAACGATATCTCAAGAAAATGAAAAAATTACTATTAAATTTAAAGATAATGCAGGAGAAGGAATCGATGATTCTATTTTAGCAAACATATTTGAACCATTTGCAAGTACAAAAGACGATAAGGGTATGGGTATTGGTTTAAACATCGCAAAACAGATTGTTGAACAACACAATGGTGCAATAGAAGCTTACAATGAAGATAATCAAGCAGTCTTTAAAGTAGAGATATAGTTATTACTAATAGGTATTTGTAGATGAAAAATAATAAATTTCCTTTTATGTTGAGCTTGAGTTTAGTAATTTGTTTAATACTGACTATATTGTATTATGAAAAAAATAATAGAATAGAAGTATTATCAGAAAAAACAAAATTAAACCATATAAATCAGATAAACTCAGCTATCAATCAATATAAATCTTCAAATGATTTTATATTTCAAAGTATAATAAACACTGAAGATATATTAAAATTACAAAAAAATGGTTTAGATTCTAAAGATGAAAAAACAAAGAAAATTTATAGAGATAAACTATATAAAAGCTTAATTCCATACTACAAAAACTTAAAAACATTTGGTATTAAACAGTTGCATTTTCATTTTCCTGATACTACTAGTTTTTTAAGATTTCATAAACCAAGTAAATTTGGAGATAATTTAAAAGATGTTAGATATTCACTAGTTGTTGCAAATAAAGAGTTGAAGCAAGTAGATGGATTTGAAGAGGGTAGAATTTATAATGGATATAGATTTGTTTACCCTTTAGTTTACAAGAAAGAGCATTTGGGCTCTGTTGAGATTAGTATTGGATTTGATGCTATAAATAAGATATCTAACAAAAACTACAGCATACATCAATATATGATTTTAGATAAAGATGTAGTTGAAGGTAAGTTATTTAGCGGTGAAAAAAAGAACTATCATAAGAGTTATCTAAATACTAATTTTTACCATGAGTCAAATACATATTACAATTTGAAAAAGAATTTTGAAGAAAATAAAAAGCTTGTAAATATTGAGATATTTGATAAAATAAATAGAGAGTTAAATATAAATACCACAACAAATACACTGTTGGGGTATAAACATTTAGTTAAATTTTTAGAAATTGATGGATTGTATTATTTTGCTAGTTTATTGCCAATTAAAAACTTAAAAGCAAAAAATATTGGATATATAGTTTCTTATGAAAGATGTGAGTGTATAAATGGTATAAATCAAGAGTTTTATACAAAAATATTAATACTACTTTTGATGTCTTTAGTTGTTATATATTTTTATTATAAAAATGAAAAGTATAAACAAAACCTGTGGGAATTAAATAATAATTTAAATAAAACAGTAGCAGATAAAACAAAAGAACTTCAAAAATATCTTGATATAATAAATAAAAACATCACAATCTCTACAACAGATTTAAAAGGCTATATAACATATGCAAATAACTCTTTTTGTAAAATGTCAGGATACAGTTCAGATGAGTTAATAGGCTCTAAACATAGTATAATAAGACATCCCGATATGGATGTAGATATATTTAAAAAGATGTGGTCAACTCTAAAAAAAGGGGAACTATGGCAAGGGAAATTAAAAAATATCTCAAAAGATGGTTCTTATTATTGGATTGATGCGATAATAGAACCAACAATAGATGATGACAATAAGGTGGTATCATATACTGCAATAGGTATAGATATAACAGATAAAATTGAATTAGAAAATATAACAAAAAATCAAGAATTAGTAATACAACAGCAAACTAAAATTGCAAATTCTCAAAGAGATAAAGCAATAGAAGCTTCAAAAACTAAATCAGAATTTTTAGCAAATATGTCACATGAGATAAGGACACCTTTAAATGCAATCATTGGCTTTATTGAACTACTCAAAGAAGATGAACAAGACGCAAAGAAGCAAAAATATCTTGATATTGTACATAACTCAAGCAATACACTACTTGAGATTATAAATGATATTCTGGATTTTTCAAAAATAGAGAGTGGCAAACTAAGTATTGAAAAAATAGAATTTGATATCGCTAAAGAGTATATTTTAATTAAAAGGCAATTTAAAGCAAGACTGGTTGAAAAAAACATACATCTTTACACAGGATACAATGTACTACCAAAGATATTAGTTGGTGATATTTTAAGAATAAAACAAGTTATTAATAATTTAATGAGTAATGCTATTAAATTTACACCTGAAAATAAAAGTATATATTTAGACCTTTCTTATAAAGAACAAAGATTGTATGTAAAAGTTAAAGATGAAGGTATCGGAATAAGCAAAGAGTATCAAAAAACAATTTTTGAACCATTTACTCAAGAAGATAGTTCAACTACTAGAAAATATGGTGGAACAGGACTTGGTCTGACTATCTCACATACATTAATTAAACTAATGAATGGAGAGATTAAAGTAAAGAGTATTTTAGGTGTTGGAAGTGAGTTTTCTTTTGATATACCTCTGCAAGTAGGAGAAAACACTATTACCAAAGAGGAGAAACAAGAGGAAAAAGAGTTAAAAGGGAAAATACTTTTAGTAGAAGATAATAAAGCAAATCAGATGTTTATGAAAGTTGTATTAAAAAAGATGAAGTTAGAATTTGAAATAGCTTCAGATGGTCTTGAGGCGGTTGATATGTTTAAAGCAAATAAATATGACCTAGTACTAATGGATGAAAACATGCCAAATATGAATGGAATAGTAGCAACTAAA
>JAYEMI010000087.1:0-5886 GCA_034718015.1 Campylobacterota bacterium
TCACAAACACCTGTATCTAAAGATGGTACTGCTACTACTAATTGAACTTTACCTTCTCCACCAATTGTTTCATTTTGAAGCATTGGGTCACAGTTTACTACTGTTACTACTGGTGCAGTGTCACCTGTGTTGATTTCATTTCCTGCTAAGTTACATACGATGTCATTTTTAAAAGTTACTGTTGCCATTTTTTAATTTCCTTGTTTTATTTTGTTTTGTAGTGGAAGTTTAATCAAATAAGATAAAAATACTCTTAATTGTTTTAGTTAGTAATTTTGCTATATCTAACTAAAACTTTTATATAATCACTTATGAGATTAGATATACACTTAACGAAGCATAACAATATACAAAGTAGAAACAAAGCAAACGAGCTAATAAAAGCAAAAAAAGTTTTAATAGATGGTAAAATAGTAACAAAACCGTCATTCTTAGTACACGATTCACACAAAATAGAGATAGATGAAGAGAATTTTTTTGTTAGTCGTGCTGCTTATAAATTAAAATATTTTTTAGAAGAGAAAAATATTGATATGTCAAATAATGATGCACTTGATATAGGCTCATCAACAGGTGGCTTTACTCAAATACTATTAGAAAATGGTGTTAAAAGTGTTACTTGTGTTGATGTTGGAAGTAATCAGCTTCACGGTAGTATTAAGGATGACTCAAGAATTATTATCAAAGAAAATACAGATATACGTGAGTTTAAATCAAATAAAACTTTTGAAGTGGTTACTTGTGATGTGTCATTTATTAGTATTTTGTACATAATAGAGGATATAAATAGACTATCAAAAGATAAAATCATTATATTATATAAGCCACAGTTTGAAGTTGGTAAAGATATAAAAAGAGATAGTAAAGGGATGGTTATGGATGATACAGCTATCTCTAGATGTAGAGATGAATTTTTAGATATTACTAAAAAAATGCAATGGAACTTGATAACCTCTTCTAAAAGTAAACTTGCAGGTAAATCTGGAAATATAGAAGAGTTGTATTATTTTAGGAAAGAGTTATGAGGTTTAATCTATATTTACTTCTGTTTGTATCTTTTTTATACTCCTCTACAAGTATAGATAATGGTGATTTAAACTATGTAAAACAAAACTATATTCAAGCTATAAAAGAATATGAGATTGCATACAAAAACAATCACCCAAAAGCCAGAATAAAACTAATAATGTGTTATTTGAAATTAGCAGATAACTTTACAAAAACAAAAAGATATGAAGAGTCTTTAGAGTGGTACAATAAAGCAAAAGTTTTAAATAGTAAAGTGGCATCAAATAAAATCTCCAAAGTTTATGAGAAACAAGCAGATATGTATTTGAAAATAAAAGAGTATCAAAAAGCTTTATTTTTGTATGAAAAATCATTGAAACTTGGAAATATATCTGTAAAACAAAAAATAAAAAAAGCAAATGATGGTATAGAGCATAAATCAAAACTAGAAAATGATACAAGAAAACTAGTAACCCAAAAATCACCAATATGGACAAAATCAATTGGAAGATTGATAATACCAACAAAACTTGATTTTATCACAAGTAAAAAATACAAAACAAATTTTAAAAAATGTTCAGCAAGTGTTGTTAATTTTGATAAATACAAAAGTTCGAGGGTAATAGTTACTGCATCTCATTGTTTAACAAACTACAATAAAAAAGCTGGTGATATAAGATTTATAATAAAAGATTCAAAATCCCAGATGATTCAAAGATATGCTACGGTGTATAAAGATAGTAACTACAGTTCAAAAAGATTAAAAATTGTCAGTGATTATGCGATTTTGATTTTAGATAATGCAATATCAAATGAAGATGTAGAGCCATTAAAGATTAGTAGTGATAGTTTTTTAAAATTAAAAACTTCGTATAAATACTTTTATGGTTCGCTTGGTGGATTTTCTAGTGATATAGGGGAATATGGAACAAGGCTTACTTACGACCCTAAGTGTGAATTAAATTATTTTAGTAAAACATATGCTTTGAGTAATTGTGCAGGATTCAAAGGAGCATCAGGTGGTCCAGTTGTATTAAGTGTTAGCGATGATGATATAAGATATAGTTACTATTTTGTAGGTGTAGTTTCCCATTTTAAAAATAAAAACTTTAAAAATATATATTTCTCACCACATCATATTTTTTATAAAGAGTTGGAGTTTTATATTAATAAATACAATACAGATTGACAGTTTATTAACAGTCAATCTTATAATTGTTTTTAACTATTTTAGTTTAGAATATATAGTTTCTAATTCTTCATAGACCAATTCAAATGTAGCATCATCAGTATTTTCTAGAATCTCAATCATTGCAACATTGTCCTCTTTACCATTCCAAACTTTTATATAGCTACCCTCTTTATATCCGTTGTCTTGTCTAAATTTATTTAAACAGTTTTTACCAATATATAATTTTTGAAGCCAATTAAAGCTTAAACCTGAAAGTTTACAACATCTAAAAAATTGATCAATAAATCTTTCAACACCACTAAATGCAGGCATATTACCTGTTTCTATAGCAAAAGCAATATATGATAATTTTTCAGCCTCTTTTACTATAAGTTTTACATCAACATCAATCATATCAACAGCTTCATAGATACAATGTGTATTTACCAAGGATACAGCTTTTGGTATGTTTGTTTCTTGCAAAATATAACTCATTAAAAAATGCCATACATCAACTAACTCTATATGAATATTATTGAAGTCAGGTTTTGATGATATGTTTTTCCAATGCTTCCAAGGTGTTGAATCTATTAGTTCAGCTACTTCCATATGGATACATCTAAGCCAATTAATATCTTTATCAAATTTATTGATTCCAAGCTCCCAGTTTGTACCATTTGTATCGTCATTTAATCTTTTTTGTAATACAAACATCTCTTCAAGTTTTGATGGGAAGCTTGATGATTCTTCAAGTAAAGCTGCTAAAGGTAAACACTCCTCTACTAATAAATCTAAAGAGTTAACCTCAGTTTCTAATTGAGTATCGTTTTTTAATAGATGAACGATCAGAGTAACTGTATATGGAATTTCATCTTGCTCTTCCCATTTTAGTATATCTTTTGGAGTTACACCTATGTAACTTGCAAAACTTTCAATTGTAGTAAATCCAAGACTTTTTATCGTACCTTTTAATTCTTCATATAACAACTTAATTCTCCTAAATTTAATTTATTGGTAGTAGTATTTTAAAAGATGCTCCATCTTCTAAATTTTGTACACTTAACATACCTTGTGCATTCTTTTCAACAATTGTTTTTGACATGTATAGACCTAAACCAGTACCATTTTTATTTTTTTTAGTACTAAAATATGGTTCAAAAATTTTATTCATAATAATGCTAGGTATCCCACCTGCATTGTCATTAATCTCGAAGATGATATTATCTTTTTGTTTATAAAACAGTAAATTAATTTCTCTATTTGTTTCTCTTTTTTCTAATAATGCATCTTTAGCATTATTTAAAATATTTATAAATACTTGTACAATCTCATTTATATGGACATTTATCTCTATATCTTCATCATTTTGAACATCAAAACTAATATCATCAACTTTAAATGAGTATGCCAAAAAGTCTCTTGCTTGGTCGATCAAAGCTGAAGCATATATTTTTTGTTTATCCTTTGATGGATTGAAAAAGCTTCTAAAGTCTTCAATAGTTTTTGACATATAAGATAGTTGTTTATCTATAGAGGCTACAACATCATTTAGTGTTTCATCACTAACTTCACCATCGATTAATTTTTCTAAAGGTAGTTTTTGTATCAATATTGCAATAGCTTGAAGAGGTTGTCTCCACTGATGTGCAATCATACTTATCATCTCACCCATTGCAGTTGCTTTACTTTGTTCAACTATAATATCTTGTTGGGTTGCGACCTCTTTTTTATAAGTTATATCATGTCTAATAGCACTATAACCTATAATATTATTTAAAGTGTCATATTCAGGAGCAATAGTAGCTTCAACCCAATAAATACCACCATCTTTTTTAAGATTTTTTATCTCTCCATGCCAAGTTTTTCCATTTTTTATGCTATTCCATAACTCTTCAAATATTTTACTATTACTCTCAGGATGTCTAACCATATTATGTGGATTACCAACAAGCTCTTCTCTTGAATATCCAGATATTTCACAAAATGCAGTAGAAACAGATGTTATGATACCTTTTGTATCTGTTTGTGACATAATAATATTATGGTCTATTAAATCTTTGCTTATATCTAAATTATGACTTACTTCAGAGATAGTTTTTGAATATTTATCTAAAACACCCTCTAAATTTCTTTCATATAAATAGATAATCTCTTTTTGTATCTCTAAAGTATTTATATTTTTATCATATATAAATTCAATTAAAGCATTTTTAAACCCTGAACAAAGTACAAAAAGATCACTAGCACCAATATTTTTATCTTTTAAGAAAATAAGAAGATTTTCAATAACAGGACAATCACCAATCTCGCATCTACTCTCTAAAACACAAATATAATAATCAAAAATACCAAATGCATAATTTTTAATAAATAATTCTTTTTTTATGTCATATTTATTTAGAACTCTTAACACATCTTCATTTGAGATCCAAGATTGCATTGTACATATTTTTGATGTTTTTAGTAAATCAATATAATCTAATAATTTCACTGCTATAAGCCTCTATTCTTTAATTCATAAAAATTACACACTGTTCCACTGCTTTGTTTTACAACTATAGCTGGGAGGGCTTGAGACTTAAATCCGTAAGCTCTACATCCATGAGGTTTGTTTTTTTCCCATGTAACATAATAATGTTTACATTTCTGACAAATTATTCTTTCTTTCATAAATAGGATTTTACTTAAATAACTTTTAAGAGTAGTTTATATAAAATCAAAACATATTATTTTATAAGGAATTCTAATGTTTAACTCTTTCTCAACAAAACAAAAACTATTTATGAATATGATGATGGCACAGGTCGGCTTTGCTTTATTAATCATACTTTCATATATGTCGGCTACTGGTGAGATAAAAACCATCATGACCAAAGATATAAATACTGTTGCAAATGCTTTAGAACAAAGTATAAACTTGTATGCAAAAAACAACCCTGAAGGTTATAAAAATAAAGATTTTAAAGAATCAATTTATAATACAAAAATAGGTGAATCTGGTTATGTATATATGATAAATGAAGCAGGTGTTATGGCTGTGCATCATAAAAAAGAGGGTAAAAGCTATGCTGGTTCTAGTTATATAGATCATATAAGAGCAGATAAAAATGGTGGCGTTCATGAATATACATCTTCTACAACAGGACAAGAGAAAATAGTAGCATACAGATATATACCAGCTTGGAAACTATGGGTAATACCAGGGGTAAATAAAGCTGATTATTTTGACCAAATTCAAACTGATTTTATCTTTAAAATAGTAATAACTGGTTTAGTTCTAATGACTATATTAGCAACAGTAAGTTACATAGCAATGAGTCAAATTACAACTGGTATCCATAAGTATAGAATATATTTTAATGAATTTCTAAACTATGTCTCTATGAAACAAAACAAAATTGAAAAAGTAAAAAATGTTGGAACTGATGAGTTAAGTCAAATGCTTCTTGAAGTCAATGATGCAGTTGATATGTTTGAAGAGAAACTTCAGTCTGATATGAAAGTTATGGGTGAGGTTGTATTAACTTTAGATAAAGTTGAGCAAGGTGTGTATGGTTGTAGAATCAATACAAGCACGGACAACCCAATGATAACTACACTAAAGAACACTATAAATAAGATGCTAGAAACAGTAAATCAAGATATGAATCAACTAAAAAATGTAGTTGAACAATATTCACATGAAGATTATAGAAGTAAAATCACTA
>JAYEMI010000088.1:0-23035 GCA_034718015.1 Campylobacterota bacterium
TTAAAAAATGAACTTGAATTATTAGATAAGATATGATTTTAATAGCTGATAGTTCTGCTTTAATAACTCTTGCTACTGTTGATAAACTTTGGATACTAGATGAGATTTTTGGAGTTGTTTATATTCCCCAAGCAGTTTATGATGAATTAACTATCGATAATAAAGCAGAATCCAAAATACTAACTGAATACTGTAAAGATAAAATATATAAGATTAACCATGAGTTATATTTTAATATTGTTTTAGGTTCTGGAGAAAGTGAAGCTATCATTTTATATAAAGAACTTAATGCGAACTTTTTATTATGTGATGATAAAAAAGCTAAAAAATATGCTCAGAGTTTAGATATTAATGTTATTGGTAGTTTAGGATTGTTATTAAAAGAAAAAGGTTTGATTACTGATATTAGCTCATTGATTGAGAAACTAAAACAATCATTAATCTACATAGACAACAAGGTTTATCAATTAGTTTTAGAATTAGCAAAAGAATAGCTTTTAAAGTTATGTTAGACTCTAATTTGGTTATATTAAATGAGATAAAGTATAGATCATACAAAAGATAGAAAACTTAAGAAAATATATCAAAAAGATGAGATGGAGATGTATTTAAAAAGGATTATTAAGATGAACTTACTACATTATTATTTAGATAAATACAAAAATCATATTTCAAATATCGTTATAGTATTGTTTTGTTTATTGCCTATTGTTGGTGTGATATACTTTTTTATAAATATAAGAGTATCTATAGTTTTGATTGCTATTTTTATGGCTACAGCACTATATCTAAAAAAGAATAATAAAAAATTGGATAAAAGTCTTACTCAAAGAGGATGGGATAGGGCTATACTCACTGTTATAAATATACTTCTATTTTTTGGTGCTATTTTGAGTCTATTTCTTGATAGTAGATATACTGTTGTATTTTTAGTTTTAGCTGTGTTTTCATACTTACAAGTGGGGAATATACCAAAAAAAGATCTAGAGGTATGAGTGTTATTTAAAAACTTATTGTTGAAGTATTGAAAAAGGTGGGGAGTGGTATGTATCCTTTCTATAAAAAGATCCACCTCTTATAACTTTTTTAACACTTTATTTAAACTTACTAAAATCAATACTATTAGTAAACTTATCAGTTTGTACAACATCATCACTTTGTATATATTTTTCAACATCATAAAAACCATCAAATTTAATATCATCAAAATATTCTTTTTTAAAAGAGTGATAGCTTTGGGTATCTCTTAGATTTTTTGTATATCTTTTTTTGAAAGTTTCAAAGCAACTTCTGCAAATATTTTTTTCTAATGTGGTTTTATTTTTACAAGGAATTTTGAAATATGAATACCGTTCTAAAACCTTACTTTTACATATATCACAATCAATATATACTTTATCGTTTGTTATTATTTCATCTTTTATGATTGATTGTGTTGATCTTGTTTTTTTAGTTTTTGATACTATATCAAAAGCATTAATCTCAATATTTTTATGTGTAAGTGGCAGATTCATTAGTAATCTTTTATTATTTGCATTATTTGTGATAACTTGTACTTTTTTATGGGCATCTAAAAGTTGTTTTACAATTGGTGCAAAGTCACTATCTGAACTTAATACTATAAAGTCATTATTATTAAAGTTTTTTATCTTTAGAAACTTTATAATTTTGTCATCTGCTATAGTTGTGGCTTGAATATAACTAAAACCTTTTTTATCCAAAAAGTTTTTAGCTTTTTGTCCTAGCGTTTGTTTTGAGACTACAAATACATTTTCAGGAGTATACTTAAAAAACTTTTCAAAATATTGAAAATGTTTATATGGTATATTTTCAATATCCCATAACATCACGCTTTTTTCAAGAAGTGGCTTATTGTTTATCTTTATATCATATTGTTTTGTAGTTATTCTAAAAAATGGTTTTGTTAGTTTTTGTATAAAGTTCTTTATCTTATCTATCATACTTAGTATTGTATAACAATGTAGATTTATTTTTCTAGAAAATTACATTTTGCAATAAAAACAAGTGTCAATACTTCAAAAAAACAACTTAACTAAAACTTCATAAAACCTTAGATATAATCACTTAAAATGGTTAGGAAATTTAAATGGATATTATAGGGATAGATTTAGGAACAACAAATTCAGTTGCAACAATTTATAGTGAAGATGGACTGAAGCATATATCATTTGATAATGATTTTTTACTCCCATCAGTTGTAAATATAAGCGATAATGGTGTAATGGTTGGTGTAAAAGCTAAAAATATGGCTATGATAGCTAGTGAAGATACAGCTATATCTATAAAAAGATTGATGGGTGAAGATGAAAAAATAACTTTAAATAATAAAAAATTCTCTCCTACTGAGATATCTTCATTTATTATTAAAAAGATTGTAGAAACTGCAAACGAAGAGATGGGTAAAGAGTATAAAAGATGTGTTGTAACAGTACCTGCATATTTTAATGAAAAACAAAGAGAAGATACATCTCAAGCAGTAAAATTAGCAGGAATTGAACCAATTAGAATCATAAATGAACCAACAGCTGCAGCTATTAGCTATGGTGTTAATAATGATGAAGATATGATATATGCTATTTATGACTTAGGTGGCGGTACTTTTGATATATCTATAATAGAAAATTCACAAGGTCTTATAGAGGTTATCTCTACAACAGGTGACAATCATCTAGGTGGTGATGACTTTGATAAGAAACTGGCTGATTTAATTTTAGAAAAAAGTGGTTTAACCCTAAATCTTACTAAAGGTATAGAGATAAAGTTGCTTCAAATTGCACAAGATACAAAAGTAAAATTATCTACAAAAGATGAAGTTGTTATAGATGAAAAGTTTTTTGCAAAAATAGATGGAAAAGCTTCGCATTTAGAGACAACTATTACTAAAGATGAATTTGAAAGTTTAATTGTAGATGATATAGATAAAACTATATTATTACTTCAAGAAGCTATTGAAGAGTCTGGTTATGATATAGATGAGTTAAGTTCAATTATTCTTACAGGTGGGTCTAGTAGAATACCTTGTATAAGTTCAAAAATCTTAGAACAAACAGGAAAGTTACCAGTTTTAATAGAAGACCCAGATAAATCAGTATCAATTGGAGCGATACTTCAAGGTGCCATGATAGAGGGGATAGATACTAGTTCTATATTAATAGATATTACGCCTTATAGCTTAGGTACATCATCTATTGATGAGGGTGGAGTATTGAACTTAACAAAAATTATATTTAAAAATACTCCAGTTCCTACAAATAAAACTTCAAGATTTTATGCATCTCAGCCATACCAAAAAGCTTTTGAGATAACAGTATATCAAGGTGAAAATGAAGATAAATTAGATGAAAATGTAAAAATAGCTCAAATGCTATTAGAGTTAGAAGATCCAGTTGAAGATGGACAAATTGATATCACTTTTTCATTAAATCAAGATGGTATTTTAGATGTAACAGGGACAGAGGTTACCACAAAAGAGACAGTAAAAGGGCAGTTTAAAACAATCATATCAAAATCATCAAATCATAAGAAAATATCTCAAATGGGTATTTTAAATGAACATGAAAAGTCAATTTTACTTAAAGTTGATGAGTTGTTAAATAAAGATGATATTTTATCTGAAGATAAAAAAGATTTGAGAAAATTAAAGACAAATTATATAAATGCCTCTAAAGATGAAAAAGTAGATTTAGAAGAAGAGATTATAGATACTATTTTCTTTTTAGAGAATTAAATGAAAATAGAATATAAATGTCCAACTTGTAGAGCAAATAATATATTAACAGAAAAAAATACTATTTGTAGAAGATGCGAAAGCGACTTATCTAGTATATATAAATTAAAGAAGAACTCAATACATGCAGTTTTGAATGATATTTTAAAAAAGGGAAGCAGATGATATTTAATAAAGTTTTAGACGATGTAAGCATCTATGAAGCAGGTAAACCAATAGAGTTAGTTGTAAGAGAGTATGGTGTAAATCCAAGAGATATAGTTAAATTAACATCAAATGAGAATCCATACGGTACATGTCAAACAGTAGTTGATGCAATATCAAGAAAAGCTGTTAGTTCGTATGTCTATCCTGATGATTCAATGTATGAATTAAAAGATGCATTAGCTAGTAAGTTTAATGTTGATGATAAAAACATAATTATTGGTGCAGGAAGTGATCAGGTTATTGAGTTTTGTGTTCATGCTAAATGTAATGAAAACTCAAAAGTTCTTATGGCTAAAACTACATTTGCAATGTATGAGATTTATGCAAAACAAACAGGTGCTACAATATTAAAAACACCATCAGACCAACATAATCTTGATGAGTTTAGAGAGATTTATAAATCTCAAGGTGCAGATATTATATTTTTATGTTTACCAAATAATCCTTTAGGTGAATGTTTGGATGCAGAAGATGTATATAGGTTTTTAGATGAAGTGGATGAAAATACTTTAGTAGTATTAGATGGTGCTTATCAAGAGTATGCAAAATATAAAGATGGTAAAAAAGAGATAATACCAAGTGATGTGATATCAAAATATTCAAATGTGATATATCTAGGAACTTTCTCAAAAGCTTATGCCTTAGGTGGACTAAGAGTTGGTTATGGTATTTCAAATGAAAAGATTATTCAAACTCTTCATAAATTAAGACCACCTTTTAATATAACTACATTATCTTTAGAGGGTGCAATTGCTTCACTAAAAGAGGATAAGTTTGTAAATATGTGTATAGAAAAAAACTTTAAAGAGATGATTCGATATGAGGAGTATGCTGTATCTAAAGGATTTAAATATATCTCTAGTTATACAAATTTTATCACAATATATATTGATGGGTTTGTATCAAAAGATATTGCACAGAAGCTTCTTGAAAAAGGTGTTATAGTAAGAGATATGACAGGTTATGGATTTAATGCACTTAGAATAACTATTGGAACAAATGAGCAAAATACAAAAGTTTTTGAAACATTAGATAAAGTACTCACTGATAAAAGCTAATAAATGAATATAAAAAATAAAACCAACGAAGAGCTAAAAGTAGTAGCAGAAGATATTCGTAATAGAATCATAGAGGTTGTGTCTAAAAACGGAGGACATTTTAGTTCAACATTAGGTGCAGTTGAACTAGCTATTGGTATGCACAAAGTATTTGATAGTGAATTTGATCCATTTATTTTTGATGTATCTCACCAGTGTTATCCACATAAACTTCTAACTTCAAGATGGAATGAATTTGATAGTTTAAGACAACTTGGTGGTATTAGTGGATTTACAAAACCAAAAGAATCTGCATCAGACTATTTTGTTGCTGGTCACTCATCTACATCAATATCATTAGCAGTTGGAGCAGCAAAAGCAGCTAAATTAGAAAATAATGGAAAAGTTCCAGTTGTTATGATTGGCGATGGTTCGATGACAGCAGGGATGGTATATGAGGCCTTAAATGAATTAGGAGACCTAAAACTACCAGTAGTTATAATACTAAATGACAATGAGATGAGCATAGCCAAACCAATAGGTGCAATATCAAAACATCTTAGTAGGCTTTTAGCTGGTAAGGGATATCAAAACTTCAAAGACAAGGTTGATAGATTTATTAAAAATAATATGCCAGATGGTACAACTTATATAGCAAAAAAAATGGAAGAAAGCCTAAAGTTAATAACACCAGGTATTATTTTTGAAGAGATGGGGATAGACTATATAGGTCCTATTGATGGTCACGATATAAAAGAGATAATATCTACACTAGAAATTGCAAAAAACTTTGGTAAGCCTGTAATAGTACATGCTAAAACTACAAAAGGAAAAGGTTACTCTATAGCAGAAGGTCACCATGAACATTGGCATGGAGTTGGACCTTTTAATATCGAATCTGGTGAGTTTACTAAAAAAAGTGGTGACAAATCTGCAACATCAGTTTTTAGTGATGCTTTATATGAACTTGCAAAAGATGATGAAAAAGTTGTTGGGGTAACTGCAGCTATGCCAAGTGGAACTGGTATGGATAAACTAATGAAAGAGTTTCCATCTAGGTTTTGGGATGTAGCAATAGCAGAACAACACGCAGTAACTTCAATGGCAGCGATGGCAAAAGATGGATTCAAACCTTTTGTTACAATTTATAGTACATTTTTACAGCGTGGTTTTGATCAAATCATCCATGATGTTTGTTTGATGAATCTACCTGTGACTTTTTGTATAGATCGAGCTGGTATAGTAGGAGCAGACGGTGAAACACATCAAGGGCAATTTGATATAAGTTTTTTAAGATTTTTACCTAATATGACACTTCTTGCTCCAAGGGATACGTTATCCCTAGAATATGCTTTGGAATTTGCAAAAGATTTTAAATCACCATGCGCTATTAGGTATCCAAGAGGTGCATTTGATAAGCCGACTTTTTCAAGTAGTAAATTTATATTAGGAAAAGGTGAGATATTACAAGATAAAAATAGTAATGTATCGTTTATTGGATATGGAGCAGGAGTTAGTAGGGCAATTAAAACTGCTTCTTTATATGAAAATGATGTAAATATTGTTGATTTGAAATTTATAAAACCACTTGATTTCGAGCTATTAAAAAATTTAGCAAAAATATCTAAAAGATGGTATATTTTTAGCGATAGTCAAAAGCAAGGTGGTGTTGGAAGTGCATTGTTAGAGTTTATAAGTGAAGAGGATTTGGATGTTAAATTAAAAACATTTGAATATGATGATCTCTATATACAGCATGGGGATACAAAACTATTAGAGGAAGATTTAGGTATTCTTCCCAAGCAGTTAGTAGAGCAAATAGTATAATTAACTATAGATTAGTTATAATACTATTTATTTAAAAAGAGGATAATATAGATGAGTTTAAAAGAGAATGTTGATTATATTAAAGAGGAGATATCTACTCAAGAGAGTTTTATAGAAAATTTTTTTAAGTTAGAGAAGTTTTATAAAAAATACAAAATAGCTATAATATCAACAGTAGCTATAGTATTAGTATCTTTTGGTGGTATACAGATTTCATCATATCTAGAAGAACAAAATAAAATTGCAGCAAACGAAGCATTTAATATTTGTTTAGAAGAACCAAATAATAAAACTGCACTAGAGACTTTAAAATCAAAAGATGAAAATCTTTATGATATTGTTATGTATATTAATAATAAAAAAGAGAATAATTTGGAATACTTTAAAGAGTTATCATCTTATTCAAAAGCTATTGAAAACAACGACATAGCAAAAATAGAAAAAGCTATACAAAGTCAAAAATTTTTATTAAAAGATTTTGCTATATTTAATAAAGCATTGATTTTAGCACAAAATAGTAAATATAAAGAGGCTAAAGAAACTTTAGCATTGATACCAATTACATCTGATGTTGCATCATTAGTAAAGATGTTAAACCATTATATGTTAACAAAATAAAATGAAGATATTTTTTTACACATTATTTTTTGTACTTTTTATCACAGGGTGTAGTTCTAAACAATATTATGAACCAAAAGATGTAGATGGTAATTATACTGCAGAAGTAGTTAAACTAGATACAAATACCATATCTTATACACCATATGGAATGACTCTAGAGAATAAAAAACTGATTTCTAAAAGCGGAATAACTGATTTAAATATATCTAAAGAGCATCATTTTTTAAATGAAAATAGCGGTGTAGTTTTAGCTTCTGATAAAAACGGAACACTATTTTTAAAAGAGAATAATACAATATCTAAGTATAAGTTTTCAAAAGATG
Organism: Campylobacterota bacterium; assembly: GCA_034718015.1. Taxonomy (GTDB): domain Bacteria; phylum Campylobacterota; class Campylobacteria; order Campylobacterales; family Arcobacteraceae; genus JAIOSF01. The sequence continues at coordinate 7,764 of JAYEMI010000088.1, forward strand.
TAGTAGCTGCAACTATTAATGATAATCTAATAGCGCTAGTACTTATGGATAACTCTATATTACTCTATGACAAAGAGACAAAAACTACAAAGTTTAGAGAGTATTATAAAAAATCATTAATAAATAATACTAAAATAGCTGCACCTGTATTTTTATCATCAGTTATTCTTTATCCAACACTAGATGGAAAAGTAGTAGTTTTTGATTTAGCTTCTAGTGGTGTGGCAAAAACTATAAATATAGATCCAACTAGTGATATAAATAATATAATATTTCTAGAAGCAATAGATGATACATTAGTAGCTGCTACGAATAATAAGATATTTACATTTAGTGATAAAAGAATCAATGTAAAAGACTTTGAGATAAGAGATGTTATTATAGATAAAGAAAAAATTTATATATCAACTTTAGATGGTCAAATTATTAAGTTTGATAAAGATCTAAATCAACTAAAATCAACTAAATTAAGATTTGCAAAGATATATACAATAGTAGCTACAAAAGATTATATATATGCAGTTGAATCACAAGATTTCTTAATAAAGTTTGATAAAAGTTTAGAAAAAAAAGAGGTATATAACTTTTCATTTGATGAGTATGAAAAAGTTATTGCTATAGATAATAAGCTATATTTTGAAGATGGGTATACTATTCTTAAGTAATGTCAGAGGTATTATATGCAAAAGGTTCAAAGCAGAGTGTTGTACCTATTGCACAAATACACACATATTGAAAAACGACATCTATGTAGATACTATTAAAAACACCATCCCTTAAATAAAAGAGAATTAAATGATACTATGTGATATAGGAAATACGACATATCATTTTAAAATAAAAAATAAAAATTTTAAGATAGGTGTTGAGGAAAAAATACAAAATTTACCAAAGCTAGAAGATCAAATTTATTTTATAAGTGTAAATGAAAAAGCAACAAAAAAACTAATTAAAAAATATCCAACAGCAATTGATATCAAATCTATACTTAAGTTTGAAACAAACTATAAAGGTATGGGGATAGATAGACAAATTGTTTGTAGTTATTATACTGATGGAATTATAGTAGATAGTGGAAGTGCTATTACTGTAGATATTATGGATAAAGGGATCCATTTAGGTGGATTTATACTGCCTGGACTAGAAGGGTATAAAAAGATTTATCCAAAAATTTCAAAAAAATTATCATTTGACTTTAAAAATGAGTTAAATTTAGATAAAATTCCATTAAATACAAATGATGCTATAAATTATGCATTGTTAAATGCAATAATATTACCAATATTGGGAATTTATAAGCAATATAATAAGAAGATCTATTTTACAGGTGAAAATAGTAAATATCTTTTAGAACATTTTAAAGATATACCATATAAATATAAAAAAAATATGATATTTAATAGTATGAAAAAGACAATAAAACAAAAGGAAAATTGATGTTAACAATAGCACTACCAAAGGGAAGAATAGCAGAACAAACTTTGGAAAAATTTGAAAAAGCTTTTGGAGAAAAGTTTGTATTTGAAGACAGAAAGCTTATACTGCAAAAAGCTGGCTTTACATTTTTAAATGTAAGAAACCAAGATGTACCTACTTATGTGATGTATGGTGCTGCAGATTTAGGTGTAGTTGGACTTGATGTACTTGAAGAGAAAGAGTATGATTTAGTTAAGTTACTTGACCTTGAAATAGGACAATGTAAAGTAGCTATTGGATTAAAAGCTGGAGATAAGATAGACTGGAATAGATCAGAGATAACAGTTGCAACTAAACATACCAAAATAGCAAAAACATTTTTTGAGAAAAAAGCGATGGCAGTAAATATTGTAAAACTTTATGGTTCAATAGAGCTTGCTCCACTTGTAGGACTTAGTGATTGTATTGTTGATATTGTTGAAACAGGTGAAACAATGAAGCAAAATGGACTGGAAGTTGGTGATACTATCATGCAGTCATCAGCACATCTAATATGTAATAAAAATGCATATTACAGTAAAAAAGAACAAATTCTAGATTTAAGAGAGAAAATTGCAAGCACTTAATCTATATGCCACAATAGAGGAGTATCTTGACTTTAATGAAGAGATATCTCATCTTTATAATTCAATAAAAGATATAGCAGTGTCAAAAAAACCTAAAACACTTATAGATATAGGGTGTGGTCAGGGTGAATTTTGTAAGCTTATGACATCATATGGTATAGATACTTCTGGTGTTGATTTAAGTAGTAAGCAAATAGATATTGCAATTTCAAAAGGTGTAAAAGCACAATGTATAGATATAAAAGAGATAGATACTAAGTATGACTGTGCAACAGCAGTTTTTGATGTGATAAACTACATACCAAAAGCATATATTTATGATTTTTTAAGTGCTAGCTATAATCTCTTAAATGATGATGGATATTTTATTTTTGATATAAATAGTTTTTTTGGATTTAGTGAAGTTGCTCAAGGAACTTTAAATATTGATGTTAATGAAAAGTTTATAGCAATTGATGCAAACTTTGATGATCATACTTTATTTACAGATATAAACTTATTTACTAAATTAAATGAACATTATAAAAAAGACTTTGGTACAATTGAACAGTTTTATTATAAAAACAGTGAATTAAAATCAATTTTAGAAGATATAGGATTTAAAGTTGAAGAGATAAAAGAGTTTAATCTACATAGTGATGAAGATGCTGACAAATATATATTTATATGTAAAAAGGAAATAAAATGATAACAGATATAATAGAAGATAGAAATTATAAAGCAATAGTAGAAAATCAGATATATGATACAATTGATTTTTTATTAGATAAAGATCAAGAGTTCTCTTTAACTGCAAATATAGAAGCAGTTAGTTTTAATCCACCAATCCCAGATACGATAGCTGGAAGTTTTTCAAAGTTTACACTTTTCACACTTGCAAACTATACTTATGAATCTATTCAATTAACTCAAGATGATATTAGTTTTGAAGCTGGATTTGGAAGTGAAAATTTTGGTTCAGTAGTAACTATTCCATTGGCTGGAATATTTCAAATAGTAATAGATGAATCAATTTTATATCTCAATCCAACAGCTACAGTACAGAAACATTTTATAAAAAATGTTTTAGATGAAGATGAAAACCAAGAAAGTAGATCTAAAAATGCTTTTAAACTAAATACTAAAAATAAGAAGCTATTTGATTAAAATAGCTTCAAACTATCTAGAACTATAAGTACAAAAAATACAATCCCTAAATAACCATTGATAGTAAAAAAAGCTTTATCTATTTTGGTAAAATCACGACTTACAATTATATGTTCATAGATAAGCATAACAGCACTAATAACTACAGCTAAAAATCCAAATAATCCAAGATTAGCCTCAATAGTAAATAAAAGCCAAAAAACAACTGTAAAGATATGCATAACTTTTGAAAAAAGCATAGTTTTTTTAGCACCAAACTTAGAAGGTATTGAGTGAAGCCCTAGCTTTTTATCTACTTCGATATCTTGTAATGAATAAAGTAAATCAAATCCAGCCACCCAAAACAGTACACCAGTAGCTAAATATATAGACCATAAAGTTATAGTTTCACTTACTGCAACAACTCCAGCTATAGGTGCAAGACCAAGTGAAACACCTAAAATGATATGAGCTAAATAGGAGAACCTTTTAAAATATGAGTAGCTACCTACAACTATTAAAATAGGAATTGAAAGCATTAAAGCTAAATCATTTACAAAATATGCAACGATTATAAAACCTATAGCATTAAGTAGTGTAAAGATTAACATCTGTGTTGAGTTAATTCTCCCATCTACACTTGGTCTATTTACAGTTCTTGGATTTAAAGCATCAATATCTCTATCAAGGTATCTATTGAATCCCATAGCAAAATTTCTAGCAGTAAGAGCGGCTAGAGTTCCTAAAAGTAAAAGTGACCATCCAAACCAACCATGAGCCGCTACAACCATAGCTATAAAGATAAAAGGTAGTGAAAAGATTGAGTGTTTGAACATAACTAGTTCATTGAAATCGTTTAGTATTTTAAGTATTTTATTCATAAGGTGGATTTTACTATAATGTTGATTATATGTGTGTAAAATAAAATAAATTTAAGAATCAATATAAATAAGTTATTGAACAATAGAATTAGTAATTCTTAATCTGCTTTATGATAAATAAAATTACTTAAACCCTTTAAACTTTCCTAAACTACAATTTAGCTAAAATATTTACCTTTTTAACAAAACATAAAGGGTAAATATTTGGAAAAATATTATTATGAGCTTAAAGTTAAGCCTAACTTATACTATGAATTATTTTTAGACCTTGCTTCTAGCCTAACAGATGATGCAATTGAAGAGTTAGATGAAACAATTATAATTCGTGGAGAGTATGAGCTAGATTATATCAAAAAAGGTATAGAAGAATTTGCAAAAGAGTTATCTACTGCATTTAGTGCAGATATCTCTGTTGAAATATCTATAGATAAAAAAGAAAATCAAGATTGGATAAAGCAATACCAAGACAGTGTTCAACCAGTAGAGGTTGGAAGTTTTTACATCCACCCTAGTTGGAATAAACCGCAAAATGGTAAAATAAATATTGTAATAGACCCAACTTTAGCATTTGGTTCAGGACATCACGAAACAACAAATACTTGCTTACAAGCAATAGAAAAATATGTAAAAAAAGATATTTTAGTATGTGATGTTGGAACTGGTAGTGGTATTTTAGGTATAGCTGCAGCTAAACTTGATGCTATAGTTGATATTTGTGATACGGATATCGTTGCTGTTACTGATGCACTTAAAAACTTTAAAGCAAACGATGCAAAAGCAAATGATTCATGGGAAGGCTCAGCAAATAGCACAACAAATACTTATGATGTAGTTATAGCAAATATTGTAGCAGATGTATTAACTATGATAGCAAGAGATATAAAAAAAATAGCAAAACCTAACGGTATAATTGTTTTATCAGGTATTATGGAGCAACACAAAGATAAAGTTATAAAAAAATTTAGTGATTGTGAAATGATTGAAGAGATACAACAAAATGAATGGGTAACTTTAATAGTTAAAAAAAAGGAAAATAATGAGTAACCAACAACAAAATAACAACAACCAAGATAATAACAACAACCCAAATGGTTTTTTTGATAAAAATCCAATAATAGTTTTTGTTATATTTTCTATTGTAACAATAATGGCTTTTAAGAGTTTTTTTGGAACTGATGATATGAATATAAATGGCGGTTCATCCCCTTATGGTCAAAACCAAACTAAAAATGTGGCATATTCAGATATAAAAAAACTAATTGAAAATGGTCAAATAGAGTATGTTGGTATTGGTGATATGAACATCAAGGCAGTTAGTAAAGCTGGAAATGGTCTACAAACTACATATAGAGCAAGAAAAGTTATCCCAGATAATACACTTATTCCTATGCTTGAAGCTCAAGATATAAACTATGGTGGGATAAATGAACAAAATATTTTAGCAGATATGCTTTTTGGTTGGGTATTACCTTTATTTTTCTTTTTTGCAATTTGGATGTTTTTAGCAAAAAGAATGTCAAAATCACTTGGTGGTGGAGCTGGTGGTATTCTTGGTATGGGTGGTGCTAAGAAGATGATTAATAGTGAAAAACCAAATGTAAAATTTGAAGATATGGCTGGAAATAAAGAAGCCAAAGAGGAAGTAACAGAGATAGTTGAGTTTCTTAGAAATCCTGATAGATATGTAAAACTTGGTGCTCAAATACCAAAAGGTGTTTTACTTGTAGGACCTCCTGGAACTGGTAAGACACTTTTAGCAAAAGCAGTAGCAGGTGAAGCAGATGTTGAATTTTTAAGTGTTACTGGTTCAAGTTTTATTGAGATGTTTGTTGGGGTTGGAGCCTCAAGAGTAAGAGATCTTTTTGAACAAGCAAAAAAAGTAGCACCAGCTATTATATTTATAGATGAGATCGATGCTATTGGAAAAAGCCGTGCTAGTGGTGGTATGATGGGTGGAAATGATGAGAGAGAACAAACTCTAAACCAACTTCTAGCAGAGATGGATGGCTTTGATAGCTCAGGAGCTCCTGTTATAGTTTTAGCTGCTACGAATAGACCTGAAGTATTAGACCCAGCACTTCTAAGACCAGGAAGATTTGATAGACAAGTATTAGTTGATAAGCCAGACTTAGAGGGTAGAATTGAGATATTAAATGTACATATCAAAGATGTTAAAATCGCAAAAGATGTTGATATGAGAGAGGTTGCAGTTATGACAGCTGGACTAGCTGGTGCAGACTTGGCAAATGTTATAAATGAAGCAGCACTTTTAGCTGGACGAGGTGAGAAAGAGGAAGTTTCACCTGAACACTTTAAAGAAGCTGTAGAGAGACAAATAGCTGGACTTGAAAAGAAAAGTAGAAGAATATCTCCAAAAGAGAGAAAAATAGTTGCATATCATGAATCTGGACATGCTTTAATGGCAGAGGTTACTAAAGGTGCTAAAAAAGTAAATAAAGTATCAATAGTTCCAAGAGGATTAGCAGCACTTGGATATACACTAAATACTCCAGAAGAGAACAAATATTTAATGCAAAAGCATGAGCTCCTTGCTGAAGTAGATGTTTTATTAGGTGGTCGTGCAGCTGAAGAGGTATTTATAGGTGAGATTAGTACAGGTGCTGGAAATGACTTAGAGCGTGCAACTGATATTATAAAATCAATGGCAACTATTTATGGTATGAGTGATATTGGGATTGCTGGTCTTATGGTACTTAGTAAACAATCGAATCAATTCTTAGGTGGTGGACAATCTTCTAAAGACTATAGTGATGAGATGGCACATAAGTTAGATACTCATATTAAAGAAACTTTAGAGGAAAGATACAATGTAGTTCTTCAAACTCTAAAAGATCAAAAAGATGCAATTGAAGAGATGACAGCAGAGCTTCTAAATCAAGAGGTTATAAGTGGAGAGAGAGTTCAAGAGATTATCACAAAAAATGGTGGAGTTGTATATCAAGGGGAGGCGCTACATGATGAAGATGAAGCACCTATAATAAAAGAGAATGATGAGAGTGAAGAAAAGGTAGAAGATGAAGAAAAATAACCAATTAATTTTAAAAGAGGGTTATTTTAAAATAGCAGTAGCATTCGCTATTGCTATTTTTTTGAATATATTCTTTTGTAGTTTTCTAGGAACTATAGGATTTATAGTTACTTTGATTTTAATCTATATCTACAGAAACCCAAATAGACACCTATATAGAAATAGTGATTCAATCTTATCGCCTATTGATGGTAAAATTGAAGCTATAGATTTTCACAATGGAAAACAAAAAATATATATTAAAACTTCACTTTGTGACTCTAGTAAAGTTATATCACCCTTAGATGGAAACTTAATAATAAAAAAACAGCAACATGGATTAAATTTAAATCCAAATTGTTATAAAGCAAAACTTTTAAATGAACAAGTTAGTTTAAAGATCAATGATTTAAAAATTAAGTTTATTAGTGGAAAATGTAATAATAAAATAGATTTTAAAAAATCAAATAATCTAGAACAGGGTTCTGATATAGGAATTTTTCTAGATGGTATGGTAATAGTTACCTATAAAGTTACAAAAAAATTACATTTTAAAATTGGTGATAAAGTTAAACGAGGAGAGGTTCTTTTTAATATTTAATTAATACGAATTAGTATAAAATCAAGAATAAATAACATAAAAAAGGATTAAAATGACAAAAACAATTTTAAAAACAGCATCAGTAGCTGTATTAGCAACAACTATATTTACAGGATGTATTGGTGGAGCAGGTCAACCAGCTAAAGACTTTTCTAAGTGTTATAAACAAGGTGAAGAGGTTCCTAAGTGGGTTTGTAAACCAAGAATGGAAGGTGCTTTAGTTGCAGTTGGTACTGGTGAAGCTGGAGCTTTACAAGAAGATGAGGCTATGGCTGATGGTAGAGATAAACTAGCTTCTCAATTATCTATTAAAGTAAGTAACTTAATGAAAAAATTTGTTGCAACTACAGGAACTGGAAAAGATCAAACTACAGATAAAGCAATGTCAAAAGTATCTAAACAACTAGCAAGTGAAACTTTAGTTGGAACAAAAAAATATGATATGTACGAAACTTCAAAAGGTACTTTATTTATCTTAGTTGGTATGCCAACTAATCAAGGTGATTTAAATAAAAAAATCGATAGTGCAGTAAAAACATCATTTAAAAATGATCAAGCTATGTACCAAAAGTTTTTAGCTTCAAAAGCAAGTGGTGAGCTAGATGCAGAATTAGAAAAAGCTGGAAATAACGAGTAAAAGTTATTTTAATCAAATATAAAAAAGGTATGGTGCTTCACCATACCTTTTATTTTTTAAAGGGTATATATGAAGTTTAAATTAATAACAAGCATCTTTGGTATTTTATTATTATCAGGTTGTACAAGCTCTATTAATACTGCAATGGGAAAGAGTGGTGAGCCAAAATGGTTAAAAGATCCCTACATAGACAATGATAAGTTAGCAGCAGTTGGATGTGCTAATACACATATAGATGGTGAACAAGCTCAAAAAAAACTAGCAATAGCAAGAGCTATTGATCAAATTGCAACATCAAAAGAGGTAAAAGTCCAAAATGTAAAATTGATGAAAAAGTCAATTAGTGGTATACATAAGTCTTCAAGTTTGGATTCATCATCTTTACACTCTATTGATAATGTATCTGTAAGTACAAAAACAAAAGCAACATACAAAAAAAGTGATGGAGAAATTTGCGCATGGGTAATTCTAAAATAAAAAAAACAATAATTGGTTTATGTTTAATATGTGGTATAAATAGTTTTGCAATCTCTTATGAGGAGTATGCAAAACAGCAACAAGGTGAATATAAACAATATAAAGATAGCTATGAAAAAGAGTTTCAGGCATATAAAAAAGCTTATGCAGATTCATTTGCTGAGTTTAAAAAAGATTTGAAACTAAAGTGGCCAGAAAAAAAGCCTAAAGTAAGTTCAAAACACAAATGGGTTGAGTATAGCAAGAACTTAAATGAGAGAAAAAGTGTTGATTTCTCAAAAAAAGAGATAAACTTTGAAGTTATAGCCTCAAGTGAAGCAGAAGCTAAAAAGAAAATAGAAGCTATGTTTGATAATCTTGTAAAAAAAGATACTAAGAGTGCTTTTAAAGATGATATTTTAGAGCAAAAAGTTATTAAAAAACTAAAGAAAAAACAACCCGTAATTAAATCAAATCAAAAAATTATTGCCGATATGATTAATGCCCAAGAAAAAATAAGATTGAAAAATGAAGTAAAATCTAAAAAACTTGTAGTTGTAAAACATAAAGATAAATTTATTTATAAAGCAAATGTAAAACTACCAGCAAATTCTACGGTTAAAAAAGCAAAAGCATTTAAAACTGATGTTTTAAAATATTCTAAAAAAGAAAAAATACCAGCAGAGCTAGTATATGCAATAATGCATAGTGAGAGTTCATTTAATCCAATGGCTAGATCACATATCCCTGCTTATGGTTTAATGCAAATTGTACCTAGATCTGCGGGAGTTGATTCTTATAGGTATCTATATAAAAAAAAGAAGCTTTTAAGCTCAAGCTATCTATATGATTCAACTAAGAATATAACAATAGGTTCAGCATACTTACATATACTTTACTACAGATATTTAAAAAAGATAAAAGATCCACAAAGTAAGCTTTACTGTACAATTGCAGCTTATAATACAGGTGCAGGTAATGTTGCAAAAGCTTTTATAGGTAATACAAACATAAATAAAGCATCAGTAAAAATAAACAACATGACATCTGATCAGGTTTATAATAGATTGATGAGAAACTTACCTTATAATGAAACAAAAAAATATCTAAAGAAAGTTACAAATAGAGTTTCATCATATAATAAATTGTTGAAAACAACACTATAAATATAATAAAAAGGTTATAAGATGTTTAAAAAAAGTATACTTTTTTTAAGTTTAATTAGCATATTAACAGCAAGTAGTTATGAAGAGTGGCTAAAATCACAAAACAGTGAGTATAGCACTTATAAAAAAAGTATGGATGAAGAGTTTAGTGATATGCTCAAAAAAGATTGGGAAGCTTTTAAAGCTATGAGTACACCATCTCCATACATAAAACCAAAACCTACAGATATACCTGCTGTAAAAGAAGAGGTTGTATTACCAAAAAAAGAGATTATTGATTCACCAAAAATAAAGTTTAAACCTATTATTAAAGAGAAAGTTATTCCAGCAAAAGTTATTCCTGTAGTTAAAAAATACCATAACTTTAAAACAGCTAATTTTGACTTTTATGGGGAAAATATATCTATTCAATATGATAAAAAAATCTCTTTTAATTTAGGAAAAATAAATAAAACAATCATAAGTAAATATTGGGATAAAGTTAGTAACTCTGATTTTAAAAAACTTATTTCTCAAATTAACAAACAATCTTCAAATCTTAGTTTAAATGATTGGGGAAAATACCAGCTAATATATAAACTGGGTCTTAAAATCTATGACAATCCAAACAGTGCTAATCTTTTTACATGGTTTGTGCTTGTTAAAAATAACTTTGATACAAAAGTTGGATACAGTAAAAATAATATCTATTTATTATCAACCATGAAGCACTCACTTTATCAAATAGCATTTTTTAATTTAAATAAAAAGAAGTATTATATTTTAACACCTAATGGTAGAGTTGGTAAAATAGGAAATGTATATACATATTCAGGAGATTATCCAAAAGCCAAAAAACAACTATCCTTTGAGATTAAAAAAGATATAAAACTATATCAAAATATAAAACAGAAGAAGTTAAGTTTTAAATACAATAACAAAACTTATGATATTAATACGCAATATAGCCAAGAGTTAGTTAATTTTTACAAATCATTTCCTCAATCAGACTATAACATCTATTTTAGTACCAAAAACTCCCCTTCTTTGTCAAATAGCTTGGTTAAATCACTACAGCCATATATTGTTGGCAAATCTGAAATAGAAGCTGTAAACTTTTTACTTAGATTTACACAAAAATCTTTTGCATACAAAACAGATCAAAAACAATTTGATTATGAAAAAGTTATGTTTCCAGAGGAAACTATTTATTACCCTTATAGTGATTGTGAAGATAGAAGTATTATGTTTAGTTACTTAGTTAAATCCCTTCTAAATCTTGATGTAGTGGGTGTAAAATACCAAGATCACTTAGCAACAGCAGTTGCTTTTTCTTCAAATATTAGTGGTGATGGTTTTGTTTATAAAAATAAAAAATATACTATATCAGACCCAACATATATAAATGCAAATTCAGGAATGACTATGCCAACTTATAAAAATAGTAAATTTAAAATCATAGCTTTAAAATAATGCTATATGATGTTATAAATTTCATTGTAGAAAAAGTTTCAGAGTTTGGTTATATTGGTATATTTATTATGATGTTTCTTGAGAGCTCATTTTTCCCTTTTCCTAGCGAAATAGTTATGGTACCTGCTGGTTATTTAGCTAGTAAGGGCGAGATGAATATACTTATTGCTATATTTGCAGGAATTAGCGGTAGTTTGGCTGGTGCAGTTTTTAACTATTTTTTAGCGATTAAATATGGACGAGCTTTTATAGCAAAATATGGAAAATATGTTTTAATCAAAGAGGAAACTTTAGTAAAAATGGAAGACTTTTTCGCTAAACATGGTCATATCTCAACTTTTAGCGGAAGATTGATTCCAGCAGTAAGACAATATATCTCATTGCCTGCAGGACTAGCTCGTATGGATATATGGAGGTTCTCACTTTATACAAGTTTAGGTGCTGGTATTTGGGTGATTATTTTAACACTACTTGGGTATTTTATTGGTTCAAATCAAGAGCTACTAGACCAATATCTAAAAATAATAATAATCTCTATTGTATCAATTCTTGCAATTGGTATCATTATCTATATAAGATTAAAAATCAAAAAAGATATCATAAAATGAAAACTGCAATAGTTACAGGATACAGTTCAGGTATAGGAGAGGCTATTTGTGAAGAATTAGAAAAAAATAGCTTTAAAACTATCAAACTTAAATCAAGACTTGAAGATACAGTTGTGCTAGAAAAAGAGATAAAAGAGATACTTAAAAAAACCGATATTGATCTACTTGTAAACTGTGCTGGAGTTGGTATATTTCAACCACATGAAGAGATTAGTATCTCAAAAATAAAAGAGCTTATAGATATAAATTTAACTGCACCTATTATATTAACAAATCTACTTTTAAGAAGTTTAAAAAAAACTCAAGGTAAAATTATAAATATTAGTTCTGTAGAAGCAACAAAACATTCAAAGTTTTCTGCACTTTATACTGCAACTAAAAGTGGTCTTAGAGATTTTTCCCTTTGCTTATTTGAAGAGTTAAGAAAAAGTGGTGTATCTGTTACTAACATAAATCCAGATCTAACCAAAACGAACTTTTTTGATGATCTACAATTTGAACCATCTACAAAAGATGATACTTATATATCACCTTGTACTATTGCTCAAACTGTAATAGAAATCTTAAATACAAATGCAGTTATAACAGACCTTACAATAAGACCTCAGAAATTTGAGATAAAAAGAAAATAGTATAAACTATTTTATCTTTTTTTTAGTGTTTGAATATAAGCAGCAACATCTTTAATATCTTTGTCAATTAAAGAGTTTGCATAAGGTTTCATAAGTATAGCCATACCATTATCTTTTTCATCTAAACTATAGTCTCTAATAGATTCAGCTATCTCATCTTCGTTTAAACTTGCAAGTGGTCTAGCTCTATTATAAGCACTTATTGTACCATCTCCATGACATCTTTTACAGGTTTTGTTGTAGATCTTTTCACCTGCTTTAATATCAGCACTATTTATATCTTCTTTACTCTCTTCAACAACTTTTTGCATATCATTTTTTATAAAAATATATGTATAATTTAAACCTACTTTTGAATTAGATAATTTAATATCTTCCACTTTATAACCATTTTTTTTCATATCTTCTACTGAGAGTTCATCATTACAAACTCCACCTTTTAATTTAACTGTTTCGATAGTCTCTGGATCTATATGATTTTTTTTATAACACATAGTTGTAGATGCAAATAACAATGAAGCAGTACTTAAAAATAATAAACTTTTTTTAAACATATTTTATCCCCATATTTTTTAATTTGGATATTTTATCATAATATGTTAAAATATATAAATATAATCTATAAATCAAGCAATAAAACAAGGAAATAAATATATGGCAATAACAAGATTTGCACCAAGTCCAACAGGATACTTACATATAGGTGGTTTAAGAACAGCACTTTACAGTTACCTTTGGGCAAAAAAAACTAATGGCGAATTTAAACTTAGAATCGAAGACACAGACCAATCAAGAAATAATGATGATGCAGTAAAAGCAATACTTGAAGCTTTTGATTGGGTAGGTATGCCAAGTGATTGCAAGATAGAATATCAATCAAAAAGAATAGATATCTATAAAAAGTATATAGACCAACTTCTAAAAGAGGGTAAGGCATATAAATGCTATATGAGTAGAGATGAACTAGATGCTCTTAGAGCTAAACAAGAAGCTGCAAAAGAGACACCAAGATACGATGGTACTTGGAGACCAGAAGATGGTAAAATATTGCCAGAGATACCTTCTGATATAGATCCAGTAATAAGAATCAAAGCACCTCTTAATGGTACTATAGAGTTTGAAGATGGTGTAAAAGGTTCTATGAAATTTGATGCAAATCAAGTTGATGACTTTGTAATTGCTCGTGCAAATGGTATGCCTATATACAACTTTGTTGTTGCAGTTGATGATGCATTGATGAATATGACAGATGTTTTAAGAGGAGATGACCACTTGTCAAATACTCCAAAACAGATTGTTATATATCAAGCACTAGGTTTTGATATTCCAAAATTTTACCATATGCCAATGATAAACAATCCGCAAGGTAAAAAACTATCTAAAAGAGATGGTGCTATGGATGTGATGCAGTATAAAAGAGATGGTTACTTACCTGAAGCACTTTTAAACTTTTTAGTTAGACTTGGTTGGTCAAATGGTGACCAAGAGATATTTAGCATGGATGAGATGCTCTCTCTTTTTGATCCAAATAATATCAATAAATCAGCTTCAGCATATAACCAAGAAAAATTAGATTGGCTAAATGCTCACTATATAAAAAATATTTCAAATGATAGATTAGAGCAAGAGCTAAAATTTCATGAGTGTGAGATAGAGGGTCATGATAAAAAAGAGATGGTTTTAGATCTTTGTAAAGAGCGTGTTAATACTTTAGTTGAACTAAAAGATGCTATTAGAAATATTTTAGAAGTACCAACTTCTTATGATACAAAAGGTGTTAAAAAGTTTATTAAAGAAGATACAGTAACTATGCTAAATTCTTATATAGAACTACTTACAACAACTGAGACTGAATTACACCTTGCTTGTGATATTGAGGCTATTACAAAACCGTTTATTCAAGAAAATGGATTAAAATTTCCACAGCTATTTCAACCAATAAGAATCAGCTTAACAGGTGGGACAAATGCACCTTCAGTTTATGATATCATAGCTATTTTAGGGGTAGAAGAGACTAAAAAAAGAATCCACTCAGCTATCCAAAAAGACTTTAGTAGAGTTTAACTTTACTTCTGTTTTGAACTCTAACTATAAAAGATAAAAAGACTATGATGATAGATTTAGTCTAGGACTTTATGTTTTAATTTAAATTAAAATTTATAAACATTTGAAGCTTATCCTGATCTAGAAGGTTTAACTTTTTGTCTATTATCTTTATCTCTTTTAATTTTCTTAATACTCGCGAAAGTGTCTCTGGGGTTATGTTGAGCTCTGAGGCAATTTTTTTATTTTTTCCATTTTTAAACTCTATTGGATTGTTATTTATATACATAGCTACTTTGGTTGTGGCATCAAATACTAAGTTTCTATTTATAGCAAGCTCTAGTGCTTTTATCTTTTTTGTAAGAGACCTAATAATATGAAATGAAAAAGTAGAATCCTCTTCTAAAAGTCTTAAAAACTTCTCTTTATCTATTAAAAGTACTTTTGTATTATCTTTTGTAGCTATTGCAGTTGCTGGAAACTTAATACCTTCTAAGCTTGCCATCTCGGCTATCATTGTTGGTTGAGTGAAATAGTGAAGTACCACTTCATTTGATTTTATGCCTGTTTTATAAAGCTTAAGATGTCCATCTAGTAGTGC
>JAYEMI010000089.1:0-5634 GCA_034718015.1 Campylobacterota bacterium
TTTTAACTAAAATTGTATTAAAATCGCGATATGGATAAAACACAAGAACAAACTAATACAAATCTAGCTATAAAATATATGCTTCTTTCATCTTTTCTTTTTGCATTTACTGGTGGATTTGCTAAAGAGTTAAGTGAATATATGAGCTCAATAGAGATTGTATTTTTTAGAAATATAACAGGAGTAGCGATAATACTTTTTGCTATTTATAAATCCCCATTAAAGCAAAAAGGTGGTAGACCTTTTTTGCTTTTTATGAGGGGGTTTATAGGATTTAGTGCATTGCTTATGTATTTTTATAATATTGCACATATTCCACTAGCAGAAGCTATGACTTTTAATAAAATATCACCAATATTCACAGCTATATTCTCATATTTACTTTTAAGAGAACAACTCTCAAAGTTTGCTTGGGTTGGGGTATTTGTAGGGTTTATTGGGGTACTTTTTATAACAGGCTTTGATGTAACCTCTTTAGATAAAACTGATTGGTTGGGTATATTTAGTGGTATAGGTGCTGGACTAGCTTACACATCTATAAGAGAGCTTAGAAAACACTATGAAAATCGAGCCATAGTTTTATCTTTTATGCTTGTTGGTACTATTGGTCCAATTATACTTTTAACTATAGGGGAGTTTTATACCTCAACATCTTTTGATTGGATTATTGGAAAGTTTGTAATGCCTACAGGATTTGCATGGGTATTAATTCTTGGGCTTGGTGTATTTGCTACTCTTTCACAAATCTATATGACAAAAGCATACTCTTTAGCTCAAGGTGGAATAGTAGGAACGATTAGCTATAGTAATATTATTTTTTCTATCATTATTGGTATGATTTTAGGGGACTTGTTCCCTACACCTATGATACTAATAGGGATTTGTTTTATAATATTTAGTGGGATACTTGTTACAAAAAAATAGTATGTTATTTTATTTTAGATACAATTTAGATAGTTTATTATTTTGGAGAGAAAGATATGAATTTAGATAAAGTAATAGCAGGGTTTTTTATAATCCTTGCAATGACACTTAACTTTGGTTTTTTTTATGGTGATAGTTCAGATATGCATATGCACAGTAAATATGAACTATTTGCAGCAATTATTGTAAATATAATTGCAACAGTTTTAAAGCTTGGTGATAAAACACAAATGGGATCAGTTCTTATTGCAACAAGTTTGGTTGCAGATTTACAGCTAATAGCAGCAGCTACAATTTGGACTATTTTTGGTATAAATGGTGAAATATCTCCTGAGATAGGTGGGCTTATCATCTCACTTAGTGGTGGGGCATTATTGGCAAATATAACTTCTGTTATATTGTATATTGGTGATACTTTAAAATCTAAAAGATAGGTAAATTTTAAAATGAACAACAGCTCTTTATGGATTATTTTACAAAGGATGCGTATGCCTTTTACTGTCATAGTTATCACTTATGCTATAGCTATGACCGGATTGATAATCATACCAGGAGTTGATGACCAAGGTAATGTTTACCATTTTTCTATATTTGAAGCTTTTTATTTTGTATCTTACACTGCTACAACTATTGGATTTGGAGAGATTCCATATCCTTTTACTGATGCCCAAAAGATGTGGGTATCTGCTTCTATTTACATCACTGTATTAGGTTGGTTTTATGGAATTGGTACGCTTGTATCGCTACTACAAGACAAATTATTTTTAAGTCAAATTGCAATAGCAAGATTTAAAAGGAGTGTAAAACACATAAAAGAGGACTTTGTAATAATTCTTGGTTATAACGATACCACAAGTGAGATTATAAAAAAAATGCTTGAGTCAAAAATGAGAGTTGTTGTGATTGAGCAAGATCAACAAAGAGCAGACTATCTACACTTAGAGGGCTTTGTACCTGCTGTTCCTGTTCTTGTTAGTGATGCTTATAACCCTTTGTCTTTAGAATATGCTGGAATTAAATCAATACACTGTAAAGCGATCATATCATTGTTTGAAAAAAATATTTTAAACCTTAGAGTTACTCTTTCTTCTAAGATATTAAATCCTCATGTCAAAATAGCAGTAAGATCTGCAACAAGTGATGATACAGGTAATCTTCTTGACGCAGGAGCAAATATAGTAGAAAACCCTTTTCAGATTATTGCTTATCAAATACAGATGTCATTAAATACCCCTAGTTTATTTAAAATAGAGAATTGGCTTTATAAAATAGATACCTTAGATTCAAAGACTTTTTCAATACCAAACAAAAACATACTGATATGTGGTTTTGGAAGATTAGGTGAAAGTGTATATAAGATATTAATAAAAAATGGTATAGTTCCAACAATAATAGAATCCGATCCTAAGATAGTAGAAAAAGCATTTAATCACGATGTTAGAAACCTAATCTTAGGAAATGCTGAGGATAAATACTTTTTAGATAAAGCTGCCATTCACAATATAGAGCTAGTCTTTATAGCTACTAATAATGATACAACAAATCTTTCTATTGTTTCAACAGTAAAACATATGAACAAAAAAGCTTTAATCATATCAAGAGAAAATAAACTTTCTGATTTTTCAATCTTTTCTCATGCAAAAATTGATCATATCTTTATACCTGATCAGATTTTAATACACAAAACAACAAATGCAATAATAAATCCATTATGCGATAGAATGATAAGGTTACTTACTCACGAAGGTGAACAATGGGGTAGAAAACTACTCGCAACTCTTATGAAAAGTATCCATCACAACCCTTTAACGGTAGAATTAACAATAAATAAACAAGATGCAATAGAGATTTATAAGTATTTAAAAGTAATCAATAATACTTTAACAATAAAACAACTCCAAGCCTCAAGAAGAGATAGAAATCAAACAAATAATCTAATCCCTATTTTGGTTGTAAGGTATGATAAAGATATTTTACTTCCAGACTCAAACTTCGAAATAGAGATAAATGACAAAATACTTTTTGCATGTGATGAAAATGCCAAAGATGACTTAGAGTATATTGCAAATAATGTATATGAATTTCATTATGCCATTGAGGGTGTAGAGAAAACTTACTTCACAAAATTTTTAAAAAATCAAAATAAGGAAAATGTATGATACTTTTAACAGGACCATGTGTAATAGAAAATAGAGATAATGTTATGAAAATAGCAGAACAACTAACAAAACTAAACGAGGATAAAAGGATAGAATTTTATTTTAAAGCTAGTTTTGACAAAGCAAATAGAACAAGCTTAGATAGCTTTAGAGGACCAGGACTTGATGAGGGTTTGAAAATACTTCAAGAGGTGAAAGATACTTTTGGAATGAAACTTGTAACAGATGTACATGAATCATATCAAGTAGCACCAACTGCACAAGTTGTAGATGTAGTACAGATACCAGCATTTTTATGTAGACAAACTGACCTGCTTGTTGAGTGTGGAAAAACTGATGCAAAAGTAAATATAAAAAAAGGTCAATTTTTAGCTGCAAATAGTATGAAACATCCCGTTGCAAAAGTATTAAGTACAAGAGGGTGTGATGATGTAAACTATCAAAATAGCAAAGATAATGGTGTATGGCTTTGTGAAAGAGGAAATGTATTTGGATATGGTGCATTAGTAGTTGATATGAAAAACCTTATAGCTATGAGAGAGTTTGCTCCTGTGATATTTGATGCAACACACTCTGCTCAAGTACCAAGTACTGGTGAAACTACTGGTGGAAATAGTGCAATTGTACCAAGCTTAGCAAAAGCATCTGCTTCTGTTGGGGTTGATGGCTTTTTCTTTGAGACACATTTTGATCCATCTACGGCTTTAAGTGATGGACCAAATATGTTAAAAATACCTGATCTATACAAAACTATAGATGATATTTTTAAAATTCAAGACGTGTTAAACTATTAATCATTTTTTTGATATAATCGCGTCATAGATAATAAAAAACAAATAAAACTGGAGATATAAATGAATATAATAGAGGGTCAATTAAGACTAAAAGGGACTGAAAAAGTTGCTATAATAAATGGAAGATTCAACCATATAATTACAGATAGATTAGTAGAAGGTGCACAAGACGCATTTAAAAGACATGGTGGAAATATAGACAACTTAGATCTAATTTTAGTTCCAGGTGCATTTGAGATCCCATTTGCACTAAAAAAAGCACTAGAGAGTGGAAAATATGATGCAGTTTGTTGTGTTGGTGCAGTTATTCGTGGGGCTACACCTCATTTTGATTATATCTCAGCTGAAGCAACAAAAGGTATTGCAAGTGCTACTATGGAGTATGGATTACCTGTATCAAATGGTGTTTTAACTACAGATACAATAGAACAAGCAATTGAGAGAGCTGGAAGTAAAGTAGGAAATAAAGGTGCTGAAGCTATGATTACAATTATTGAGATGTTAGATCTTTATGCAGAGATGGCTAAATAATGGCAACTAGAACTCAAGCAAGAGAATCTGTAGTTGGTTTACTTTATGCTTATGATTTAGGAAATGAAGCAATTGCAAAGTTTTCTGATGTGATTTTAGAAGATAAAAAGATAAGAAATAAACAAAAAGATTTTGCCCTTACACTTTTTAATGGAACTATAGAAAATCTAAGTGTAGTTGATAAAGAGATAGCCCAACACCTAAAACAAAGAGAGATTGATGATGTAGGAAGTGTTGAAAAAGCTATATTAAGACTTTCTATTTATGAAATTCTTTTCAGTACTTTAGATAAACCAATTATTATAAATGAAGCTATAGAATTAGCAAAAAGACTTGCAAGTGATAATGCACCAAAATTTATAAATGGTGTATTAGATAGTATAAACAAGATGGAAAAATAGATGAAACTATGTGTAGCACTAGATAATCACAGTGCAAAAGAAAATTTAGAATTAGCAACAAAATTAAAAGATTTTGATGTTTGGTTAAAAGTTGGATTTAGAAGTTATATAAGAGATGGAAAAGAGTTTTTAGAAGAGTTAAAAACTATTAATCCAAATTTTAAAATATTTTTAGATTTAAAGCTATATGATATACCAAATACAATGGCAGATGCAGCAGCAGAGATAAGTAAACTTCCAGTTGATATGTTTAATGTACATGCCTCTGCAGGAAAAATTGCTATGAGAGAGGTTATGGATAGAATCAAAGATATCCCAAATAGACCTTTAGTTTTAGCAGTAACTGCTCTAACAAGCTTTGATAATGATAACTTTAAAAATATATATAATGAAGATATTGATAAAAAAGCAACTAAATTTGCAATTGATAGTTTTAATGCAGGACTTGATGGTGTAGTATCTTCAGCATTTGAAAGTTTTGATATCAAAAAAAATACATCAAAAGACTTCATAACACTATGTCCAGGAATTAGACCATTTGGTGAGGATGCAGGTGATCAAAAAAGAGTGGCAGATATAGAATTATCAAAAAAAGAATTGGTTGATTTTATTGTAGTTGGACGACCTATATACAAATCATCTAACCCATCTGAGGCTGTAGAAAGAATTTTAAAAAACATCTAATTTTTAAGATGTTTTTCAGTTCTATTCTATTATAATCTCACTCTCAAAAGGACGAGTGGGTGAGTGGCTGAAACCACATCCCTGCTAAGGATGCGTACTGGTAACGGTACCGAGAGTTCAAATCTCTCCTCGTCCGCCACT
>JAYEMI010000090.1:0-22997 GCA_034718015.1 Campylobacterota bacterium
AGAACAATCAAATATACAACTTCCACATATATAAAAGCCATCAACTTTATAAAAAGAAAAAAGAAAAATGTTGGTAATTAAAGGTAGTGTTTATGGGGAATTTGGGCTTAACTTAATGGCATTGCCCATTAGGACTGGTTGGGTATCTATGTAAGCCATTATCTTACGAAGATATTAAAAACTATTTAATTGAAAATAGTGAAAAGTTTTTAAAGCATAGTTCATTAGAATATATATTTTCAGATACTATAAAAGTAAACTTTTCTCAACACACCCTTGAAGCTGATGGTGAAAAATATATCATTACAAAACTTGAATCAGCTTTTTTAGAACTAATGATGCAAAATGAAAATAAAGTAGTTACATATGATATGATATTTGATGATTTAGACCAATTTGATGCAACATTTAGTACAATCAAAAACTTAGTTTATAGACTAAAAACAAAATACCAATTTAACTTTGTAAAAAATATAAAAGATGTTGGATATATACTGGTAAAAGATGATTAAAAGATATATATTTTTATTTTTCACAGTTACAGCTGTAACTGTAACTACATTAGTTGCAAATGATATATTAAAACTAACTAGTGATAATACATATATCAATAATACTCACTATAACTATTGTAAAATAGACAAAGAGTTTAAATATGACCACTTAAGTATAAAAAACGATACAAATATGACCCAAATAGGCAAATCAAACTTAGGGTATAATAGTGAACAGTTTTGGTGTAAATTTGAGATTGTAAATGATACAGATAGCATAAGAAAATATATATTTACAAATCCAAGACCAGGAGTTGATCATATAGATGTAATTGCTTTTAAAGATAACAATACTATAGAGAAGTTTTTTTTAGGTGATATGGTTCCTTTAGAAAATAGATCTTTTAAAAGTGTATTTAGTAATTTTGAACTTGAACTAAAACCAAATCAAAGTGTTGTGATAGTATCAAAGTATCAAACCGTAGGGAATCTTGAAGTATCATGGAATATACAAGATGTAAAAAGTTTTTTAGAATATGAGAATCTAAACTTCATGTTGATTTTTATATTCTTTGGCTTTGTGTTTGCTTTGATGATTTATAAGAGTTTTTTCTACATATATCTAAAAGATAAAATATATTTGGTTTATTCAATTTTATTATTTTCTTTGATTGTATCCCAAGCATCATTGCAAGGAACTTTTCACTATTTTTTACACGATTTTGTAGATTATAAAACCATAACATTAAGCTCATGGATATTTACCCATATATTCTTAGTAACTATGTGGATATTTACCTATGTTTTTTTTAATATCACTAAACAGAGTAAATTTCATCTACCATTAAAAATCATTATCTACTACAATATAGTAGTTACTTGTGCTTACTGTTATGCTTACATTGATATAAGTATACTTCAAATCACACCAATAGTATTACTTACTGCTTTAATAGAGTCTGTACTTTTACTTATTTTTGCAATTATTATGGTAGTGCAAAAAAAGCCAGGGTCTTACTTCTTTTTTATAGGGCATTTTATATATATAGTATCTGTTGTTTACTATATACTAATCTTAAATGGAAATCTGGAATTTTCACTTTTTTATAGACATATAACGCCTTTAGGTCTTTTTGCGGTTATTATTTTTATGTCGATGGCACTTAGTAAAAGATTTCAAAAGTTAAAATCTGAAATCGATAAAAATAAAGAGTATGTTACTATGGGAAAAACCATCTCATTTGTTGCACATGAGTGGAAACAACCTATATCGATACTAGCTTCTCAAGTAAGTTCTATAAGTGCAAAAATCGACCATCATCCAGATGAAAAGATCTCTAGTTTAGAAAAAAATATTAAAGGTATAGACAAATCTATCGTACTATTAAATAATATACTTGATACTGTTAAAAGGGTGTTTTCTATAAAACAGGTTTCTAAAGATAGGTTTATTTTCCAAGATTTTATAAAAGAGCTTGAAGATTACTTTCAAAGTCAATTTTCAAATAAGAAAATTAAATTTAGATGTAATATCGAATCTAAATTGAAAATATACTCAGATAGAGAGCTTTTATTTGAGGTGGTTAAAAATATTATTCAAAACTCTGTAGATGCTTTTAATCCATCTTCATCAAACAATGAGATTATACTTAATATTGAGCAAACAAAATCAACTATTAGTAAAATTATAATAGAAGATAATGCAGGTGGGATAAAAATAGACAATATTGAAGATATTTTTGAACCATCTATATCAACAAAAAGCTCCAATATGGGTATAGGTCTCTCAATTGTAAAACACATAGTACAAGATAAACTACAAAATAGTATCAAAATTAAAAATATTGATAATGGTACAAGAGTTATTATTAAAACAATTAAGGGATAAGAATTTAAAAAACAACTTTATCCCTTCCACTCTCTTTAGCCTTATAAAGTAAATCATCCCTTTATTTAGATGGTGAAATAAGTGTTGAGAATATTGAAGATAGAGCAAGGTTTACTATTAAAATAAGCTATTAAAATATCACTTTTAAAGTCTTTAAGTATTATAATATATTCACTGGAGAAACAGCTTGTAATGATCAATGCTTTAATACCCCAATAGAGGATAGATAGGAAAATTATCTCAAGATGGTATGCAAATTACTGATAAAGTTATCATAGATATTATGAATAATAATAGATAATTGTTTCATAAAAATAATTAAAAATTCACTATTATTTTAATCTACTATTAATTTTTATCCTATTAAAATGTACACAAATTTATTTTAGGAGAATTTAATGAAGAAAATTACGAAGTTATCGTTAGCAACTATTATGGTTTGTGGTGTTTATGCAAATGCAGGAACATTAGACAATGTTAAAAAATCTGGTATGTTAAATTGTGGTGTATCTACAGGGTTACCTGGATTTGCTGAAGTTGGTGCAGATAAAAAGTGGAAAGGTCTTGATGTAGATATGTGTAGATCTGTAGCTGCTGCAGTTTTAGGTGATGCAACAAAAGTTAAGATTGTTCCTCTTACTGCAAAAGAGAGATTTACTGCTTTACAAAGTGGAGAGGTAGATTTACTATCTAGAAATACTACATGGACAAATACTAGAGATACATCTTTGGGTTTAAACTTTGCAGGTGTTAATTACTATGATGGTCAAGGATTTTTAGTATCTAAGAAATTAGGTGTAAGAAGTGCAAAACAACTTGATGGTGCTTCTGTTTGTATCACTGCAGGTACTACTACTGAGCTTAACTTAGCTGAATATTTCAACTTAAATGGTATGAAATATAGCCCTATTACTTATGATACAGCAGATCAAGTTACAAAAGGTTTTGAAGCAGGTAGATGTGATTTAATCACTTCAGATGCATCACAACTTTATGCATTAAGAACAAAAATGAAAAATCCAAATGAATATAAAGTTTTACCTCAAATTATCTCAAAAGAGCCTTTAGGTCCAGTTGTAAGACAAGGTGATGATGAGTGGTTTAATGTAGTTAGATGGTCTTTAAATGCTTTAAAAGCTGCTGAAGAGTTTGGAATAACATCTGCAAATGTTGATCAAATGGCTAAATCTTCTAAAAATCCTGAAGTAAAAAGAATACTAGGAACTACAGGAAATATTGGTAAAAACTTAAAGCTTGATCCGAAATGGGCATACAACATTGTAAAACAAGTTGGTAACTATGGACAATCATTTGAAAGAAATGTTGGTAAAGGTTCACCTTTAAAAATCTCTAGAGGATTAAATAACTTATGGACTACAAAGGGTGGTTTACAATACTCACCTCCATTTAGATAATTTTTTATTATTTATAAATAGTGAAAAGTGTTAAGATTATCTCTTAACATTTTTCATGAAATACTTAAAAATCAAAAAGGATTATCGTGGGATTATTAAACAATCAAAAATTTAGGGCAATATTTTTTCAACTATTGACAGTGATCGGTTTAGTTGCTTTTTTGTGGTATATTACTACTAATATGTTACATAATATAGAACAAAGAGGCATAACAACTGGATTTGGTTTTTTTGATCAAATTGCAGGTTTTGGTATAGCTGAGTCTCCTATAGCTTATAGTGATAGTACCTCATCTTATTTTGACGCTTTTTTAGTAGGTTTATCTAATACACTTATAGTTTCAGGTTTTGGTATATTTTTTGCTTCAATTATTGGTTTGATAGTTGGTGTTGCAAGATTATCAAAAAACTATATTATTGCTAAGTTATCTTTGGTATATGTGGAGTTTTTTAGAAACATACCTATACTTCTTCAGATACTTTTTTGGTACAATATAGTTTTAGCTGCACTTCCAAGTCCAAGACAAAGTTTACAACTAAGTGCTAATGTATTTCTAAATAATCGTGGTTTTTATGTACCCAAGCCACTTTTAGAAAGTGGCTTTGTATTTGTAACTATATCTTTTATAATTTCACTTGCTGTTATATATTTTTTAAGAAAATGGGCAATAAAAAGATTTGATGAGACAGGAGAGGAGTTTGCTTTACTTCCAGCTAGCATAGCTGTAATTATTATACTTCCTCTAATTACATATTTAGCAGCAGGAGCTCCAATAACACTTGATAATCCAGCATTAAGAGGATTTAATTTTGGCGGAGGGATGAGTTATTCTCCAGAGTTCTTGGCTCTAACTTTTGCACTTAGTATTTACACTGCAACATATATAGCAGAAGCTGTAAGAAGTGGTATAGAAGCTGTTGCAAGGGGTCAAAAAGAAGCTGCTGCATCATTGGGACTATCCTCTTATCAGTCTTTAAAGCTTGTAGTACTTCCACAAGCAATAAGGATATCAATTCCACCAATCATTAACCAATATCTAAACTTAACAAAAAACTCCTCACTTGCAACTGCTATTGGATATCCAGAACTTGTAACTGTATTTGCAGGAACTGTTTTAAATCAAACAGGACAGGCTATAGAGATTATTTTAGTAACTATGGCTGTTTATTTAACAATAAGTATTGTGATATCATTTATACTAAATGTTATTAATAAAAAAATGGAAATAAAAGGTAGATAATGGCAACTTATGAATTAAAAACAGCAAGACCAGCACCTTCTAAACTAAAAGGTCCTATAAGATGGATAATAGAAAACTTACTATCTACTCCATTTAATGTTGCACTTACTTTTGTAGGTATTACTTTTTTATTTTGGGTTATTCCACCTTTTATTCAATGGGCAATTATTGATGCAAATTTCATAGGCTCTACTAGAGCTGATTGTACAGGTGATGGTGCTTGTTGGGTATTTGTAAAAGAGAAACTCAATCTTTTTATTTATGGATTTTATCCAGAACAAGAGTATTGGAGAATCAACCTTTCATTTGCATTGTTTTTTGTATTTGGGATTTTATTTAAATATATTGGTTCAAACTATATTCAAAAAATTGCCATATTTTCAATCTATCCAGTTGTAGCATACTTCTTAATATCTGGTGGAATATTTGGTTTTGATACCGTTACTACAGATAAATGGGGTGGACTTAGTCTTACACTTATTGTAGCTTCTGTTGGTATTGTTGCTGCATTTCCTATTGGTATAGTTTTGGCATTTGGTAGACAATCAGAACTACCTATAATTAAAAATTTAAGTATACTTTATATTGAGTTTATTAGAGGTGTACCTCTTATCTCTATCCTTTTTATGGCTTCTGTTATATTACCACTATTTTTTCCTGAGGGGATGGATTTCGATAAACTTTTAAGAGCTTTAATAGGTATCACTTTATTTCAATCAGCATATATTGCTGAAGTTATTAGAGGTGGATTACAAGCGATACCAAAAGGGCAATATGAAGCTGCAGATTCTTTAGGTCTTTCATATTGGGAAAAAATGCTGCTCGTTATACTTCCTCAAGCACTTAAAGTTGCTATTCCAAACTTAGTAGGAGCTTCTATATCACTTTTTAAAGACACAACACTTGTACTTATTATAGGACTTTTTGATCTTTTAGCAATGGTACATTTAACAGGAAGTGATGCTTCATGGCTTGGGTACGAAACAGAAGGGTATGTTTTTGTTACTTTTATATTTTGGTTTTTTTGTTTTTCATTATCAAAATATGGAAGCTACCTTGAAGTAAAATACAATACAGATAATAGATAAATAATATAAATAGGAAATATAAAATGAGTGAAGAAAATATAATAGAGATAAAAGATCTAAACAAATGGTACGGTGACTTTCATGTTTTAAAAGATGTTAATTTAAATATAAAAAAAGGTGAGATACTTGTGATTTGTGGACCATCTGGAAGTGGTAAATCAACAGTAACTAGATGTATGAACTATCTTGAAACTTTTCAAGAGGGAACTATAGATGTAAATGGTACCCAGCTTACCGATGATGTGAAAAAAATAAAACAAGTAAGAAGTGAAGTTGCTATGGTATTTCAACACTTTGAATTATTTCCACATTTAAGTATCTTAGATAACCTTATACTAGCTCCAACACATGTACATAAGCAACCAAAAAAAGAGGCGATAAAAACTGCTATGAAATACCTAGAAAGAGTAAATATAGCAGATCAAGCAGATAAATATCCAAACCAATTAAGTGGTGGACAAAAACAGCGTGTAGCAATTGCTAGAGCTTTGTGTGCAAATCCAAAGATTATGCTATTTGATGAACCAACTTCAGCACTTGACCCTGAGATGATATCTGAAGTTTTAGATGTTATGATGGAACTTGCAAATGAAGATAAAACTATGATATGTGTAACTCATGAGATGGGATTTGCTAAAAAAGTAGCAGATCGTGTTATATTTATGGATGGTGGTCAAATAGTTGAAGAGAACACACCTGAAGAGTTTTTTAATAACCCAAAAAGTGATAGACTAAAACTATTTTTACAACAAATTCTTTCACATTAATTTAATATATGATATTAGAATTTGCTGAGTATATAGGTATTATTGCTTTCTCTGTAAGTGGATTTTATATAGCAGTAAGAAATAATCTAGATATACTTGGTATTTTCATAAGTGCATTTTTAACTGCACTTGGTGGTGGTATTATTAGAGATACTATTGTAGGAATACCACCTATATCACTTACTACTATTTTACCAATGGTTACTGTACTGTCAATGATTTTTATTTTGATATTATTAAAATTTCATAAAAAACAAGACTACGATAGAAAACCTTTATTTGTATTTATAGATAGTATAGGTCTTATCTCTTTTTCTATTGCAGGGGCTTTAGTAGCTATAGAAAATAACTTTTCATTATCAGGTGTAATTATTTTAGCATTTATAACAGCTATTGGTGGTGGTATATTTAGAGATATACTTTTAAATGTAGTACCATATGTTTTAAAAGGTGGCTTTTATGGTATAATTTCAGTAATTATTGGGATATTGGTCTATATTTTACACACTACTAACCATCTTTATTTTTTACAGTTATCAATACTTTTAATTTTTGGTGTCTCTCTTCGTTGGATAGCATATAAAAAAAATTGGAAACTACCAATTCTATAAAGGAAGGCTATGACATTTTATAACTCTTTAGCACTTATTGGTGCTATGTTTATTTTAGCAGCAAGTCCAGGACCTGGATTATTTGCAGTTGTTTCAAGAGCATTAGCAAGTGGATTTAAACATTCAAGCGTTGTAGTTATGGGTCTAATTCTTGGGGATATTATTTATTTACTTTTGGCTATATATGGACTTAGTACCATTGCTCAACTTATGGGTGATTTGTTTGTAGTTGTGAAATATATAGGTGGGTTATATTTGCTTTATCTTGGGTATAAAATATTTACTACTGAAGTTAAAGAGGAAAATATAGATGAAATAGATGAGATATCATGGAGTGCTAATTTTTTAACTGGTCTCTTTATCACATTAGGAAATCCTAAAGTTATAGTATTTTATCTTGGATTTTTACCTGCATTTATGAATCTATCAAACTTATCCAATATCGATGTAATAATTGCAGTAATAATTGTAACATCAACTTTAGCACTTGTAGTTTTAACCTATGCATATCTAGCAGCAAAAAGTAGAAAACTTTTTAAAGACAAAAGCTCTATGGAGAAACTAAACAAAGCATCAGGTGCTGTTATGATAAGTGCTGGTGGTTTACTTATGTTGAAAAGTTAATATAGTATTAGATATTAAAAAAAACTATTCTAGTATGAACAACAACACAAGGGAAACAATTGATAAAGAATCAAAACTTTAAATTTTATATATTACTGGTTATTGCAATGATGTTTTGGGGTTCATCATGGGTTAGTGCAAAAGTATTAAGTGACTATATTACAGCGCAAGAGCTTATATTTTATAGATATTTTATAACAACTTTTTCTTTAATTCCTATTTTGTATTATCTCAAAAAAACATTTAAAATTGATATGAAAACTTTAGCTTTAGCATTTTTAGCTTCTATTTTCTTAGTCTTATATTCTATATTCTTTTTTGATGGAACAAAATATGGAACATCAGGACTAGGTGGTGCTTTTGTAACTACACTTACCCCAATTTTAACTTTTACATTACTTATATCTTTTTTTGGAAAAACATATAATAAAAAAGATATTTTTGCTCTTTTATTAGGAGCAATAGGTGTTATGACTATATTAAAAGTTTGGTCATTTAATCTTGAGGAAATTTTAGTAATATCAAATTTGTATTTTATATATGCATCATTTGCATGGTCATTTTTAACTATTACTAATTCTAAACTTAAATCTATTGACCATTTAGTTTTTACTTTTTATGTATATACTTTTACAACTTTTATTGGCTTTTTGATTACACCATTTCAAAGTGGAGATATATTTGAGTTTGATTTTATTTTTTGGTTAAACTTTATTTTAATATCACTTTTTAGTACAACATTTGCAACCTCTATATACTTTGTTGCAATTAGTAGAATTGGTGCAAACGAAGCTAGCTCATTTATATTTTTAGTCCCTTTTAATGCTATATTTTTAAGTTGGATATTTTTAGATGAGCCAATATATATAACTACTATAATAGGTACAATTTTAACCATCATATCAGTATATATTATAAATAATGTTAAAATTAAATACAAAGGATAAACGTGAATAACTTAAAAAATAAAACAGCATTAATAACTGGTGCAACCTCTGGAATTGGAAAAGATTGTGCAAAATACTTGGCAAAAAAAGGTGTTAATTTAGTATTAACAGGTAGAAGAAAAGAAAAATTAAAAACTCTGAAAAAAAAGCTTATGTCAAGATATGATATAAATATCTCTATCTTGACTTTAGATGTACAAAATAAAAATGATGTTGAAAAAAAATTATCTAGTATAATAAAAAAACAAAATATTGATATATTAATTAATAATGCAGGACTTGCTTTAGATGCTTCTAAAATTGACGATGGAGATATCAATGATTGGGAAACTATGATTGATACTAATGTAAAAGGTCTACTTTATGTGAGCCGTATAATTATTCCACATATGAGAAAAAATAATAATGGTCATATTATAAATCTAGGCTCAATTGCAGGGATAACAACTTATCCTGCAGGAAATGTATATTGTGCTACAAAGTCTGCAGTTCATACCCTAAGTGAAGCTATGAATATAGATCTAGTAGGTACAAATATTAGGGTTTCAAATATAGCTCCAGGAGCAGTTGAAACAGAGTTTTCAAATATTAGATTTAAAGGGGATGATAAAAAAGCAGATGCAGTTTATGATGGGTATACTCCACTAACAGCAAAAGATATAGCTAAGCTTATAGTATATGTATTAAATGCACCAAAACATGTTAATATACAACATGCATTAATAATGCCTACAGCACAAAGAAATCCATATACTTTACATAGAGAATAGATTTTAACTAATACTAGTTAGGAAAGAATACTTTTTTTAAAAGGTTTTTTATATCTTAAATATTGTGTATCAACTTCATTGATACACTTTAATTGATACTTAACCATCTCATTAAATGGTGCTAAAAAAGTATCTAAGCTATTTTTTTCTATATCTTCTATATCTTGTTTAATCAACAACTCAATTACACAAAGTGTTGATTCAATCGTTGATAAACAATATTCATTAGGTTGTGTTTTTATTTTAAAAGCAGAAGATTTTGAGTGTGTAAAACTTACTTTTGGTAGATTTGTGATATTTTCACTAAGCCTTAAAATCTTTTTAGAACAAGCCCATGTTGAATCTATAATAAATACAACATTACTTTTATTGTTTTGTTTAATATTTTGCGTATTGAGGTTTATACTTTTCTCATCTGGATAAAGAACGTAACAATTGTTATTTTCATCATCTATTACCCTATTTATTATATTGTGATTTGTAAAATCTATACCTATAAATAGTTTAGAGTTTTTCAATGAAATATTTGTAAAATGTCCCGTACCATTTTTTGTTTTTTGAAACTCTTTTGGATGCATAAGTATTATAAACTTAGTCTTGGTATCAATTGGCTTAATATACTTACACATACAACTACTTTGTGGTCTATAACACTTATAACATCTATCTCTATAGTTTATACCACCCATTGATATAGTTATACCTCACAACTACTTTTTAATGATTCATCATCTTTCATTTGAGCTATTCCAGCACCTGTATATCCAAGCTCTTTTAATCTTTCAACTAAAGGGGGATGAGAGTAATAGAAAAATATATAAAGTGGATGAGACAAAGGAAATGACTTATTTTCATTTGCTAGTTTTAAAAGAGCATTTACTAAGTCCTCTTTACTACTTAAATTACTTCCAAATTCATCTGCTGCATATTCGTTGTGTCTACTAATACTACTAATCAGTGGCATTAGAAAAAATGACAATATAGGACTAAACATCAAAAATACAATAATAATTGCATAAGGTTCATTATTTAAGTGTAACTGTAAAAATAACTCATCAGGTAAATTACCAAATATACCAAAAAATACAAACATCACAAATCCCATAATAGCAATGTTTTTTAAAATATCACCATTTTTAAAGTGACCTAGCTCATGACCCAACACTGCTAATAGTTCATTGTGTGTTAGTTTTTTTATAAGTGTATCAAAAAGAACAACCCTTTTTGTACTTCCTAGTCCTCCAAAGTATGCATTAAGCCTATTATCCCTTTTAGATGCATCAACACTAAAAACACCACTACTTTTAAATCCAACCTCGTCTAAAAGCTTCTCTATTTTTTCTTCAAGAGCACTATCTTTTAGCTTTTCAAACTTGTCAAACATCTTGTCTCGTATTACTGGATATAGCATATTTATTAATATAATAACTGCAAATATAAAAATAAATCCATATATCCACCAAGATGGAAATGATTCAATAATAAAAGAGAGTCCAGCTATAACAGCTGATCCAAATATCAAAAATAATAATCCACTTTTAATAGTATCTTTTATATAAAGTTCTGGTGTCATATTTGAAAAACCATATTTTTTATCTAGTTTAAAAGTAGTATAAAGATCAAATGGTAATGCCAAAACCCAATTTATAACAATAAACAGATCTACAAATAAAATAGCTTTAACCCAACCATCATAGCCACTAGTTAACTCATCAAGAGCAACTAATCCAAAACTTATCCACATAAAAAATAGAACAAAGTCATAAAAAGTACTAGCCATACTTACCTTTTGTGACTCAACACTATAATTACCTGCTACTGTAAACTTTGCTGGAGTTAATATTACCGCATTTTGTTTTTTTGCTTTTTGTACATAGTCTACTTGCATAAAAGTTGTATATATATTTATTAAAAAATATATACAATATGCCCCTATTGCTAAACTTAACATATCTGTAATCCTCTAGTTTTAATATCTGTTTTGTTTATATCAAAACTTTACTTTAGTATTATTAAAGTTTTTAAATAAAAAATAAACTTAATACTATTAAGCTCAAGTCATCTATTTAAATGACTGAGCCATATTCCCAATGAGTAGATGCCACCCATCAATGATAATAAAAAAGATTAATTTAATGGGCAGTGATACCATAACAGGTGGAAGCATCATCATACCCAAACTCATTAAAATAGATGCAACAATAATATCAATAACCAAAAATGGTAAAAATACCAAAAAGCCTATCTCAAAGGCTGTTCTAAGCTCACTTACGACAAATGCTGGCATTAATAATATAAGTGAAATATCTTCAATATTCTTTGGATTTTCCTCTTTTTTAATACGATAAAAAAGAGCTAAGTCTTTCTCTCTTGTATTTTTTATCATAAACTCTTTAAAAGGTCCAACACTTTCATCAAATGCTACTTCATAGTTTATAGTTTCATTCATATAGGGTTGTATTCCATTTTCCCATGCTTTTTTTGCATAAGGCTCCATAATAAAGAATGTAAGTATTAAACTAATAGATATTATTATCTGATTTGGTGGAGATTGTTGTAAACCCATAGCTTGTCTTAATAATCCAAATACAATTATAAGTCTCATAAAACTTGTAACCATAAGCAAAAGAGTAGGAGCTAATACAAATAGCATTAAAATAATAGCTATATTTATAGTCTTTACAAACTGATCAGGAGTCTCTACTGCTGCAACAGATAGATTTACTAAAGGTGCTGCATTATCTGCACCAAATAGTGAAATTGAGCTTATAATAAAAAGTATAATTAGAGATTTAATTTTCATTTTGAACATTGCCTTTATTTAAAATAGCGCATAGCTTTGTTCCGTATAAATATATACTCCATGAAACATATATCCATAAAAAAAAGAATAAAGCTATACTAAATGAACCATAAATAGTAGCATATGTACTATTTGAAGATACATAATAACCAAATAGATTTTTAGTTATAAAAAGTACTACTAGTGTTACTAAAGATGACACAACTGCAGATTGAAATGAAACTTTTGTATTTGCAGATACTATAAATAAAACTACAAAAATAACCCAAATAAAAAGATACATTGCTATTTTACTAGAAAATGGAAAACTAGTCATAGTTGTTAGTAAAACTGACAAAAACAACAACATAGGAATTAGCAATAAAAAACTCAAATATAAAAAAAATAGTTTATATATAGCCCTTGTTGGAACATCATATATTTTATTTATAACAAATTCATAATCTCTAAAAAACATCGTAAATACAAAAAGAAGATAAAAAACACCAATATCACCAAGCTTATCTGTATTTACTAAAAATGTATTTAAAAAATTTGCTAAAGTATCAGAGTGTGTAGGATTTATAAAATCAAGTATATATAACATAATCAAATCCAAATGCTCTGCAAAAGAGGGAAGTGAAGAGACAACAACAATTAAAAGTGCTATTAAAGGCAATATAGAAAATATAGTAAAAAAACTTAAACTCGCAGCATAATATGGAGTATCATCTGCAAAAAAGTTATAAATACTTATAATTTTATCTTTCAATTATAGCCTTTATAATCCCATTTTAAAAGGGTTTAGAATATTGTTTGGATCAAATGCTTTTTTAATACTTTTAAATAACTCTAACTCTGCATCATTAAAAGCTATATTCATAAATGGTGCTTTTGATATACCTATACCATGCTCACCACTTAAAGTACCACCCATATCAACTACAAATTGAAAAATCTCTTTTATAGCTTCATGGCCTTTATGAACCTCTTCCTCATTTGTTTTATCTTTAACCATAACATTTACATGAATATTGCCATCACCAGCATGACCAAAACATGGCACTTGAAAACCATATTTTTCACCAATTTTATAGATACCCGTTAATGCTTCAGGTAGCTTAGCTCTTGGTACTGATATATCTTCATTTAGTTTTAATGTACCAAAGACAGTAACTGCTGGTGATGCATTTCTCCTTGCATACCAAAGTTTTTTTGCCTCTTCATCATCTTTTGCTTCGATAAAATCAACTGCACCATTCTCTTTAAAAGATTTTTCAAGTACTTCAAGTTGATAATTGACTTCATCCATTAAACTTCCATCAACATCACCAACTAAAATAGCTCCTGCTTCAGATGGTAAATCTACATTTAATTTCTCTTTTAATGCTTTGATGCAAAGTGCATCTAAAAACTCCATAGCAACAGGATTTGCTCCACTTGCTAAAGACTTAAATACAGCATTCATAGCATTATCTACCGTAGGGAAAATACCCATATATGTTTTTTTATGTTTTGGTTTTGGAATTAGTTTTAGAGTCATCTCAGTAATAACAGCTAATGTACCCTCTGAAGCTGTTAAAATACCTGCTATATTATATCCAGCTACATCTTTAATAGTTTTCTTTCCGGCTTTTATAATTTCTCCATTAGGTAGTACAGCCTCAAGTGCTACAACATAATCTTTTGTAATACCGTATTTAGCTGCTCTCATACCACCAGCATTTTCACTTACATTTCCACCAAGAGTACTATACTCCTCACTAGCAGGATCTGGTGGATAAAAAAGCCCTACTTCCTCTGCTGCTTTTTGAAGCTGCATATTTATAAGTCCAGGCTGAACAACAGCAACCATATTTTTCATATCAATCTCTATTAGTTGATTCATATATCTTTCAAGACTTAGAATAATCCCACCTCTTGAAGGTAATGCACCACCTGTAAAACCACTACCAGCCCCTCTTGGAACTACTATAATTTGATTTTCATTACAATGTTTTAGTATAGCGCTCACATCGTGCTTATCTTTTGGAAATACAACAGCATCTGGTTCAAATCTCTCTTTAGTTGCATCATAACAGTATGCTATTAGATGTGCTTTATCACTTTTAACATTCTCTTTTCCAACAATATCTATAAATTTATTAATATGCTTATTATCTATCATTATTTTATCCCTATCATATCTATGTAGTGTTTATCATAATTTTTAATTCTTTCATCACCAAAATCCCAAAAGCCTCTCTCTATCTCTTTTATCTTAGTAAAAAATGGCAAAACAATATCATTTGATTCAAAATCTATTTCATTTTTATCAATTAAAGTGAAAGAGTTAGCATCTAATATATATAAAAAATTATTCGCAACAATAAAAATTGTTCCTATTTGTTGAGCTTTGCAAAACTCAATCATATCATTCTTTTTAGGAATAGGAGTGTCATTTAGCTTTAAATATGAAGCAAAAAAATCTTCATTAAAAAACTTTTGATTTGTATATATTTTTTTAATAACTTTTTTTGTTTCATTGTTTGGAACTATTAATAAACTATTATTATATAAGTGATTTGCTACAAACTTATCACCATTTTTTGGTGACATTTTAGATCTAGGTATAGCATTCTGATCAAAAATATCATTTTTCCTAAATTCTAAAATAGAGTGGTCTTTAGCTATTGATTTAATAAATGCTGAGCCAATAATTGTATTCTCATTATCCATATAGTTATTTATTATAATACCACTTTGTCCAATTTTAAGTTCTTTTGTATCTATTTTTAATGTTTTTTTATCAACAACTTCTATGTTATATATTTTTTTGTTTAAATCAACTTGCCCAAACAATATACTATTTAAACCTACAAAAAATATTAATATTAATCTCAACTCATAATCCTTAGTAATTTTATAAAAAATGATTATATCTAAATTGTCTTTATAATTTAGACTTAATCCTTGGAGGATTAGGAGATTGAAAAAGTTGTATTGCTGTATTTGTAATTTTTGAATTTAATACATCATTTATATCTAATTCAACTTGAGATAATGTGGGTTTTTCCATTTTACTCATACTTGCTACACAACTTGATGTTTGATTTAATTCAATATCTTCTATCATTGAACCAAAATCACTATCATTTTGAACTATTTGTTCATTAGTTTGAGCTAATGCTATTGTTGGCTGGATAGTCCGGGCTGATTCCTTTTTTGGCTCTTGTTTTATCTTATCAAAATCTAACTCTGTATTTTCACCAAATACCTCTTCTATAAAAAGTTTAAGATGTGAAAAATTTTTGTAAAGTAAAGTTTTACAGTCACCTTGTGCAACACTATTGATTTTTAAAATATTGTTACTATAAGATGAATAAGTAAAACTTTTCTCAAAACATTCACCCAAATCATAATTTTTTTCATAAATATTTGAAATTACTTTGTTAAACTTAACTACAGATTCATCAAAACTATTATCCAACTCATCATCAATATTTTTAGTTATAGTTGCCTGAATTACTTTGGCTTGTTCGATTGGTTGCTCTACTTCTTTTACTATTTGTGGTGCTACTTTTTTTGATTCAAGATTTTGCTCTTTTACAACAGTGATCTCAGAAGGATCATTTAGCTGTTTTTTCTCAATATTTTCAATAACTTCATCAATAGTTTTTATACTAGTTGCTTCAACCATTTTAGATAAAGTTAATATCAATACAAAACCACCATCACTATTCATATTTAGTAGATGTTTTGAATCTGCAATTATTCTAAAAAATCTATCATAAATGTATATATCAAACTTTTTATCATTTAATAACATTTTTTGTTTTAAATAAATACTAATCTCATCTAAAACTTGTCCAACTTCATATGATTCTAAAGAATCAACTATTGATCGGATATCACCTTTTGCTAAAATTATATCAAACATATTATCTAAAAATTCTGGATCAATCATACCTAACATATCCGTAACTGTGCTAGTTGTAACAATCCCTTTAGAATAGATAATGGCTTGATCAAGTAGTGTTAAAGTATCTCTTAAACTACCCTGTCCACTTCTTGTTAACATCTCTAATGCAGATGTTTCATATTGAATATTTTCAATATTTAATATATGTGTTAAGTGATGTATAATATTACTATCAGAGATTCTTTTAAATCTAAAATGTTGTGTTCTACTTAAAATTGTAGCAGGCAATTTTAATGGATCAGTGGTAGCTAAAATAAATTTTACAAAATCTGGTGGCTCCTCTAGTGTTTTTAAAAGTGCATTAAAAGCTTGAGTTGTAAGCATATGAACTTCATCAATTATAAAAACCTTATATTTTGCACTTGTAGGTTTATACTTAGTATGTTCAATCAGATCTTTTATATCATCAATACCACGATTTGAAGCTGCATCCATCTCTATAATATCTAGATGTCTATTTTCATTTGCACTTACACAACTAGCACATTGTTCACATGGTTTTGATGTAGGAGCATTTTGACAAACTAATGCTTTAGCCATAATTCTAGCAGTACTTGTTTTACCACTTCCTCTTAAACCACTTAATAAATAGGCATGAGACAATCTGTTTGTATCTAAAGCTAAAGCTAAAGTTGTAGATATAGTATCTTGCCCAATTAAATCTTCAAATCTTTTAGGTCTATATTTTAAAGCTAAAACTTGTCTTGCTGTTAATTCATTTGTATTCATTTTATTAAATCCTTTAACCATATCTTTGCAGTATTTTTCAATCCATCTGGATTCTCAGATGCAAAAAATTTAATTTTTGTGTCATTAAACTTCAAATTACAATTATAATTTATCTTAAGAAAATCAACAATAGCATCACCACTATGAATAGTTATAGTATTGTTTAAATATTCTGATATTTTATCTTCTATTAGTGGAAAATGGGTACAACCCAAAATCACTGCATCAATATTTTTCAAATCTTTAAAATAATGCTCCATTGTTGAGAATAAAATATCACCATTAAAAATACCCTCTTCTACTATAGGTACAAATAAACCAGTTGATATAGATACAATATTGGTAAAGTTTTTTCTTTTTAAAACAATCTCATATCTGTTTGAATTAATTGTTGCCTTTGTACCAATAACTAAAATATTGGAGTTATATGATAATTTCTTATTTTTTAAAGCTTCAACTCCAGATTCAATTACTCCAACAACTGGTATATTAGTATTAGCTCTTAACTCTTCAAGTGCATAAGCACTAACACTATTGCAAGCAACTATTAATATATCGATCTCAAAATTCTTAAAAAACTCTAACGCTTCAAGTGAATATCTAACAATAGTATTTTTATCTTTTACACCATAAGGAACACGAGCTGTATCCCCAAAATAAATAATCTCTCCAAATAGATTGTTTTCCAAAAGTGATTTAACTACAGTTAAGCCACCAACACCACTATCAAAAACACCAGCTTTCATCTAATAATTTGTTAATATTCTTTTTGTATTATTGATACTATCTAAAAATATAATCTGAAATATTGGATAAAATTCAACATTATTTTCAGATATAGTATTAAATGGTTTAAAGTTAAATCCTAATCCATCTTTTTCATCATTAGGTTTGACTGTAAATTCTAACTTACCAAGTGTTTTAATAAGGTTATTTATCTCTTTTTTTAACTTTGGATTATCACAATCAAATAAATTATCAGTTTTTAAAATTCTTGTTAAACTCTTTAGAGTATCAATTTTGTCTTGATATATCTCTTTGCCCCAGCTTATAGTTCCAGTTTTAAAGTGAAATTTTCCAGTTTTATTAGTAAGAGGAAATTGCTTAACCTCTTTTATATCTTCTATCATCTTTAAAAAATGA
This sequence comes from Campylobacterota bacterium, assembly GCA_034718015.1. Classification (GTDB taxonomy): domain Bacteria; phylum Campylobacterota; class Campylobacteria; order Campylobacterales; family Arcobacteraceae; genus JAIOSF01. The sequence continues at coordinate 18,461 of JAYEMI010000090.1, forward strand.
TTTTTTCCACCTATACTCTTAGCACACTCCATAACATAAGACTGCATCTCTTTTTTTTCTGTATCAGATAAATTATTATATTTCATTTTTATTAATCCTAACCATTCATAGAGATTAAAAACTCTGCATTAGATTTAGTCTCTTTCATTTTTTTATAAAGGAATTTAAGTGATTCAACTTCATCCATCTCTGCCATAGCGTTTCTTAATATCCAAATTTTCTGTAACTCATCAGGATGTAAAAGTAACTCCTCTTTTCTTGTACCAGATTTAACTATATTAACTGCTGGATAAACTCTTCTGTCAGCAGCTTTTCTACTTAATACTACTTCTGAATTACCAGTACCTTTAAACTCTTCAAAAATAACTTCATCCATTTTTGAACCAGTTTCAACTAATGTAGTAGCAATAATAGTTAAACTTCCACCCTCTTCTATGTTTCTAGCAGCTCCAAAAAATCTTTTTGGTTTATGTAGAGCATTTGCATCAACACCACCACTTAAAACTTTTCCACTTGAAGGTGTTACTGTGTTATAAGCACGCGCTAATCTTGTAATTGAATCAAGAAGTACAACAACATCTTTCCCCATTTCAACTTCTCTTTTTGCTTTATTTATAACCATCTCTGCAACTTTTATATGATTTGCAGCAGGTAGGTCAAAAGTAGAACTATAAACTTCACCTTTTACACTTCGTTGCATATCAGTAACCTCTTCAGGTCTCTCATCAATTAAAAGTACCATTAAAGTTGATTCAGGATTATTTTTACTTATTCCATGAGCTATCTCTTTTAAAAGTTCAGTTTTACCAGATTTTGGTTGAGCAACTATAAGCCCTCTTTGACCTTTACCCATAGGAGCAAACATATCTATTACTCTACCTGTTAATCTATTTGGGTCATACTCAAATTGAAATTTTTCTGTTGAGTATAAAGGAGTAAGATTATCAAATAGAGGTCTATTTTTTGATTCATTTACAGGTAGATAGTTAATAGCCTCTATTTTTAATAAAGCATAGTATTTTTCACTCTCTTTAGATGGCGGTCTAACCTGCCCTGATACAATATCTCCACTTCTTAAAGCAAACCTTTTAATTTGTGTAGCACTAACATAACTATCGCTATAACTATCACTAAATTTACCATCAAGAGGTCTTAAAAAACCAAATCCTGATTCTTTAATATCCAAAATACCAGTAAAAAGAATATATCCACCTTGTTCTGTTTGAGATTCTAGTATTGCAAACATCAAATCTTGTCGTTGTAACTCTTGTGGATTTTCAAGACCAAGCTCTTTAGCAGATTCAATTAACTCTGCTAAATTTTTTTCCCTTAACTGCTCTATTGTTAAACCCTTTACAGGTACATGTGTTCTTGATTTTTTGTTATTTGGATTTGTTGGTTTTTTTGTGTATTTTCTTTTTGTAGTTTCTTGCTTATTTTCTTCTGTAGATTCTGGTTGATTTGTTTCTTCCATAAGTATTAATATTGCCTTTATAAGATTTTTTGTTGAAAAGTGATAGTATGATTCAATAAATTTACAGAATTATACTAATTTTGGTAAGATAACTAATACTTACCTTAATAATTAAACAGATTGTATCATCTTATCTATAAAGAATAGATTATTTAAAATCTACTCCTTTGAATCTTCTTCATTTGTTGTTATACCCATAGCTAAAAGTATCTTATCTTCAATCTCTTTTGCAATTTCTGGATTATCTTTTAAAAATACTTTACTATTCTCTTTTCCTTGACCAATTTTAGCATCATTGTAACTAAACCAAGCTCCCGCTTTATCTATAATATCAAGTTTCACACCATAATCTATAAGCTCACCCATTCTACTTACTCCGCTTCCAAACATAATGTCAAACTCTGCTATTTTAAAAGGTGGTGCAACTTTATTTTTTACAACTTTAACTTTAGTTCTATTTCCTATAACCTCTTCACCTTGCTTAAGTGAAGCAATTCTTCTAATATCAAGTCTTACTGAACTATAAAACTTAAGTGCATTTCCACCAGTTGTAGTTTCTGGACTTCCATATCCTGTCATTCCAATTTTCATTCTTATTTGATTGATAAATACAACTGTTGTATTCATTTTATGTAAAATACCAGTTATTTTTCGTAATGCTTTTGACATAAGTCTTGCTTGTACACCAACTTGCATATCATCCATATCACCATCAATTTCAACTTTTGGAGTTAATGCAGCAACAGAATCAACAATAACTAAATCAACAGCACCACTTCTTATTACAGTTTCTAATATCTCCAAAGCTTGTTCACCAAAATCAGGTTGAGATACAAGTAAGTTATCAGTATCAACCCCTAAATTTTTAGCGTAAACTACATCTAGAGCATGTTCTGCATCAATAAATGCACAAACACCTCCTTGTTTTTGACACTCTGCTATCATATGTAATGTAAGAGTAGTTTTTCCAGAGCTTTCTGGTCCATATATCTCTACAACTCTACCCTTTGGTATACCATTGATACCAAGAGCTAAATCTACACCTAATGATCCTGTACTTATTGCTTCAATTGGTTCTTGTACTTTATCTCCAAGTCTTATTAATGCACCTTTACCAAATGCTTTATCCATCTGCTTGATTGCTAAATCTAATGCATTTTTTTGATTTTCATTCATTTTCTTCCTTAATGGTTTTTTTAATTATATGACATTATATACATTTTTTTTAATAAAATAAAAAAAGCTTGCAAATTGCAATTTTATTCTTTATATCCCTTCTGCAATCATTGCATCTGCAACTTTTTTGAATCCTGCTATATTAGCACCATCTACATAATTTCCATTAACACCATAATCTTCAGCAGTTAAATGAACTCTTTTACATATACTTCTCATTGTTTGTTCTAACATCTTATCAACTTTTTCATATGACCATTTTATCATTGATGCATTTTGAGACATCTCAAATTCACTTACAGCAACCCCACCTGCATTTGCAGCTTTTGCAGGAGCAAATAATATATTGTTATCTTGAAATACTTTAATAGCTTCTGGAGTTGATGGCATATTCGCCCCCTCACTTACAGATATACACCCATTCTCTATTAGATTTTTTGCATCTAGCTCTGTTAACTCATTTTGAGTAGCACATGGAAAAGCACACTCAGTAGGGATAGACCAAACCTCATGTCCATCTTCTGGATAATCCTCAGCTTTAGTATATATTGCATCTGAATGATCTTTTATATACTCCTCTAAGCTAGCTCTTCTATTTAATTTAATATCTTTTAAAGAGTCTAAATCAATCCCTCTTGCATCATATATAGTACCACTACTATCACTACAAGTAACTGGCTTTGCTCCTAATTGGTAGAGCTTTTCTATTGTATGTATTGCTACATTTCCTGCACCACTTACTGTACAAATCCTACCTTCAAATCCTTTATAATTTGAAAATTTTAACATCTCATCTGTAAAATAAACACAACCATAACCAGTAGCTTCAGGTCTCATTAAACTTCCACCAAACATAAATGGTTTTCCTGTTAATACACCCTCATATGATGATGTAATTTTTTTATACTCACCAAATAAATACCCAATCTCTCTAGAGCCAACACCAATATCTCCAGCTGGTACATCAATCCTTGGTCCTATATATTTATGTAACTCTGTCATATAAGCACTACAAAACTTCATAACTTCAAAGTCAGATTTACCTTTTGGGTCAAAATCACTTCCACCCTTACCACCACCTATTGGTAGACCTGTTAAAGAGTTTTTAAAAATTTGTTCAAACCCAAGAAACTTTAAAATACCACTATTCACACTAGGGTGAAATCTAAGTCCACCCTTATATGGTCCAAGTGCATTATTAAATTGAACTCTATACCCAGTATTAACCTGAATATTCTGATTGTCATCCATCCATACTACTTTAAATTTAAACTCTCTATCAGGTGTTGTTAACCTATCAATAATAGAATGTCTTGCATATTTAGGATCACTCTCTAAAACTGGCTTTAAACTTATCAAAACCTCTTCTACAGCTTGAAAAAATGTATTATCTGTATGACAATTACTTCTTCTGATTTTTTCTATTGTTTCTTCTGATATACTCATTAAATATTTCCTTGGTAGTATTTTATATGACAATATAATTGTCAAATTTTCAGTATATTATCATAATTCTAGTAAGCTGATTATTAAATAAATTTTAATTTTAAGGAAAATTGGGAAATGAGATTTAATGAAATTAATTTATCGTTAGGTGTTTAAGAAATGAAGATTCTATATATTTTCTGATTAAATATGGATTACAAGATATAAAAAAGACCGTACATTTATATACGGTCTTTTAGATTAATATTTTATTGATTAGAATGAGTATTTAGCACCTAAAGTTACTCTAGTTCTATCTACATTCTTATCTGAATCAACATTTGTTGTTTCCCAACCATTATATTTAGCAAATAGTTTTAATTTTTTTGTTACTTTATTTGATAAAGTTAACATATACTCAGAAGCATCTTCAATCTCACCTTCACCATCTGCTGTTACATA
>JAYEMI010000091.1:0-22479 GCA_034718015.1 Campylobacterota bacterium
CTAAAAAGTGCTATGAAGTAAGTAAATAACTAGCTTTTTATGGTATAAATTACGAAAGTTTTTTGATGTTTTTATGGATTGATTTTGAGATTATATTATGCTGGTTTTTTGGGTGCTGAATGGTTACGTTGTATCAATAATTACGATAGTTTTATGTTTCATTGGTCTAAATATCTATAAATCAACTATAACAGATGAGGTTTATAAAAATACAAAAATAGAATTAACATCTTTACTTCATAATAATTTAGAAGCAAAAAAAGATATTGGTATCACAAATGCATACTCAATAGCAAATGATGGATTAATACAAACTGCACTAAAAGATAATAAAAGAGAGTTAGCTATTAATAGTTTAGATACTATAAGTCAAACATTTAAAAGTAATACTGCTTTTAAAAATATCAAGGTTCATATTCATACAAAAGATAATAAATCATATCTTAGAAATTGGAAACAAGATAAATTTGGCGATGATTTAAGCTTAGCTGAAGCTGCAAATGAGATAAAAGCTTTAGTAGAAAATGCAGCTAAAAAAGCAAATGAAGGTCAAACAATATCAAAAAATATGATTGATGGATATAATGACCTAAATACAAATATTAATTCAACTTTAAAACTTATTCATGAAGTGGCAAATGCAGCTAAAGAGCAACAAAGTTCAATGGCACAAATTAGTAATACAGTAAATGAACTTGATAATGTAACACAACAAAATGCAAGTGTAGCTACAAATATTAGTTCTATGGATCTTTATGCAGGAGGATATGCAGATGGACAAGTGTTCTCAGTAACTGATAATGTTGAAAAAAATATGAATCAAGTATTTGAATTGTTAGATCTTTTAAGAGAAGATAAATGTACAAGATTAAGAGAAAGTAGAGGATAAATTTATGGCAAGAGATGTAGAAACAGTATTAACAGATAACTCTTTTTTAGTAAGCGAAACTGATGCAAAAGGTAATATTATATTTGCAAATGAAGAGTTTTGTAGAGTTGCTGAGTATGATTTAGATTACCTTATGGGGAAACCACATAACTTAGTAAGACATCAAGATATGCCAAAAGCAGCCTTTAAAGATCTATGGGAAACGGTTAAAAGTGGTGAAGTTTGGAATGGTTTTGTAAAAAATGCGACAAAATCAGGAGGTTACTATTGGGTATTTGCTACTGTGTATCCTTTTACAAATGAATCTGGTCAACAATGTTATTTATCTTGTAGAAGAAAACCATCAAGAGAGGATGTACAAAAGCATTCAGATTTATATAAAACTATGAGTTAAGATAGGTCTCTAAAATTTAAGTAATTTTATGTTAGTATAAATCTTTAAAATTATTAATTAAAAATCAAAATAAGGGATAATTATATGATATATATAGACAGTGTTTATGCAGATGAAGTTATGGACAGTCGAGGTAACCCTACAGTTAGAGCTACTGTAGTTTTAAGTGATGGAACAAAAGAGAGTGCTATAGTACCAAGTGGAGCTAGTACTGGTAAACGAGAAGCATTAGAGTTAAGAGATGCAGATGAAAGATATATGGGAAAAGGTGTTTTAAAAGCAGTTGAAAATGTAAACACTAAAATATCTGATGAGTTAATAGGGCTTAGTCCATTTAATCAAGCAGAAGTAGATGCTACTATGAAAGATATAGATGGTACAGACAATTATGGTAATCTGGGAGCAAATGCTGTTTTAGGTGTATCTATGGCAACTGCAAGAGCAGCAGCTACTAGTCTTAAAATACCTTTATACAGATATTTAGGTGGAGCTAATGCTATGACTATGCCTGTTCCTATGCTAAATATTATAAATGGTGGAGAGCATGCAAATAACTCTGTTGATTTTCAAGAGTATATGGTTATGCCTGTAGGGTTTGAAAACTTTAACGAAGGTTTAAGAGCTTCAGCAGAGGTTTATCATAATCTTAAAAAAATCATTGATGTTATGGGTGAATCAACTGCTGTTGGTGATGAGGGTGGATTTGCTCCAAATTTAAAATCAAATGAAGAACCTATTACAGTTATTATGGAAGCTATTGAAAAAGCTGGATATAAAGCTGGTGAACAGATCTGTATAGCTCTTGATGTTGCAGCTAGTGAACTTATTAATGATAAAGGTCTTTATGTATTAAAATCAGAAAATAGAGAACTTACAAGCGAAGAGTTAGCAAATTATTATGTTGATTTATGTGAAAAATATCCAATTATCTCTATTGAGGATGGGCTAAGTGAAGATGACTGGGATGGTTGGAAAATCTTAACTGAAAAACTAGGAGATAAAGTACAGCTAGTTGGTGATGATCTATTTGTAACAAATGCATCTATTTTAAATGAGGGTATACAAAAAGGTATTGCTAACTCAATTTTAATAAAACCAAATCAAATTGGAAGTGTATCTGAAACAATGCAAACAATTAGATTAGCACAAAGAAACAACTACAACTGTGTAATGTCACATAGAAGTGGAGAGTCTGAAGATGCATTTATAGCTGATTTTGCTGTTGCATTAAACTGTGGTCAAATAAAAACAGGATCAACTGCAAGAAGTGATAGAATCGCTAAATACAATAGACTTCTAGAGATTGGTGCAGAGATAGGATATAGTGAATATTTAGGGCATACACCTTTTTTAAAAAAATAGTATTTAATTACTTTAAAATATGCAAAAGTTAAAAGAAAACATAGGTTTTATTTTTACATCAGTTATATTAACTGTTGTAACTTTTGCATTAGCATATTATCTTGCAAATTTACTTTTCTATGGTAAAAACTCTTATGAAGTTTATAAAAACTTAAAAGACAAAAAAGTTAATTTGCAAGAAAATATAAAACGATATCATTTAGAAAATGCTAGTTTACAAAAGAAATATTTAGAATTAAAAAATTTGGAGCCTGAAGAGTTATGAAAATATTAATTAGTGTCATTTTTATTAGTCTATCTTTGTTTGCAAGGGTAAACCCATTTGAACCCACAGATACATTTGAAGAGAAAAAAAATAAAATATTAGAAACAAAGTATAATCAAACTGAAAAATATAATGTTGAGGAAGTAGAGATTGAATCAGAACTAGTGATACCAGATGAAGTTATAATAAAAAAAGAACTACAGGTAAAAGATGGATGTGACGATAGTTATGTATATGATATTTTACCTTTTGTAAAAGTTTCAACAGATATAGAATCAATATCTTTTAAAATTAAAAGTAAATATAAACTAATGAATCAAGATTTATATACAAAAAATAGAAAATTGGTTTTTGATTTTAAAGGAAAAACAAAATTTTATACAAAAAGAAAAGCACTATGTCACAAATATTTTAAATCATTTGCAATAGGGTGTCATAGAGAAAAGAACTATTTTAGAATAGTAATAGAGCTTAACGATAAGCTTGCTAACTACAAAGATATTGTAAATATACAAGAAAATGTAGTTACAATTAAATTTATAGGAGACTAAACTTTTAGAGTTATAAGTGTCCCATTATTTTATCGAGGGTATATTTCATATCTTCATCTAATTCCATTTTATCCATCATCCAGTTTATATAATTCATATCTTTATCACAAACTTCAGTTATCTTTTTACCTTTGTGTTTTCCAAATTTGAATGTTTCTATTAATATTGGTGTTCTTGTAAGCTCCTCCATTTTTATCATTGGATTTACTCCAGGGAATTGCTCTTTTGTAAGTGCTACTAGTTTTGATAATAACAGTTTCATCACCAATACATCACCTATGGCATCATGTGCTTTTATTGTTATGTTATACTTATTTGCTTCTGTTTGTTCATTTTTGTATAGTTCTAGGGAATATCTAAGATATTGTAAGGCATGTGACTCACTATCTTTTAAAAGATGTTTTGCTACTCTTAAGGTATCTATGATTTGAAGACTTGGCTCAAACCCCTCTTTTTTTATCATACCCATATCAAATGGCATATTATGTGCTATTAAAAAATTCTCTTTATTATTTAAAGATTGAAGTGTTTTATAAAAATCAGTATCTATAAACAACCCTTTACCTTCAATTAAATCTGGAGTGATACCGTGTACTGCCATTGCTTGAATTTTAATAGGTAAAGTAGTACTACAAAGCTCATCGAATACCTCTACCTTACCACTACTATCTACAATCATAGAACCAACTTGAATAACTCTATCTTCCTCTTGATTTCCAGTTGTTTCTGTATCAAATAATATATATTTTGCCATCTATATCTCCTTGTTATTTATATCTACTTAAGTAGTTATTATTTAAATAACAAAGAGTAATACAAGATATTAACTTTAAATATCTCCAATTGCATCCTCAAAACTATTTAAATACATCGCTGCAACAATAATCAAAAAACTACCACAATATAAAAATACATTTTCCATTTCATCCTTTTGTTTGATATAAAGAATTATAAAATTTTATTGTGTTAAATTTGTGTTTTTGTTAAAATAATTGAAATTTCTTAAAACCTTTCCAAAATATTGTAAGCTGTATCTCTTTTTGCAGGTTTTTCACCTATATCTTTTATAAGCTCAATCATCTCATTTTGATTCATGCTATTAGCAGCCCCTGCTGCACTTACTACATTTTCTTCCATCATAGTGCTACCTAAATCATTTGCTCCAAATTTTAAAGCCATTTGACCTATATAACTACCTTGAGTTACCCATGAACTTTGAATATTGCGAAAATTATCAAGATACAATCTAGCAACGGCTAATAGCCTTAAATACCTATTTGAACTTTGAGCTTGTATATTTGGTAGCTCTTGAGCTAGTTTAGTGTGTGCAGATTGAAAACTCCACATTATATAAGCTCTAAATCCACCTGTTTCATCTTGGAGTTGTCTGATTTTATCCCAATGATCAATTATCTGTTCATTTGTTTCAACTGTACCAAACATCATAGTTGCAGTTGATTTTATATCAAGTAAGTGAGCTTGTCTATGTACTTCTAACCAATCTTTAGTATCAAGTTTTTTTGGTGCTATTATATCTCTTACATCATCATTTAAAACTTCTGCCCCTGCTCCTGGAATTGAAGCTAAACCTTTTGCTTTTAGTCTTTTTAAAACTTCATTATATGAAAGTTTTGAAAGTTTTGCTATGTAGTCTATCTCTATTGCACTAAAACCATGAATAGTAATAGTTGGATATTTATTGTGAATATGCTCCACTAAGTCTTCGTAAAAATCAATTTTTAGTTTTGGGTGAACTCCCCCTTGAAATAAGATTTGAGTTCCACCTATTTCAAGTAATTCATCTATCTTTTTATCTATCTCATCATAACTTAATACATAAGCATCTTCATCTTTACTATGTCTATAAAAAGCACAGAACTTACAATCTACCCAACATATATTTGTATAATTAATATTCCTATCAACTACAAAAGTTGTTACTTTTTTAGGATGTAGTTGAAGTTTTCTAGTGCTTGCTAATTTTCCCAACTCTAGTAGTGAACTATTTTGTATTAAATCCAAAGCCTCTTTGTTTGTTATTCTTTTAAACTCTTTAGGATTTTGCATTAGAATTTACTCCCTAAACTAAATTCGAAGTTTGTTGTTCTATCATCAACTTCTGGATTAATTGCTCTTGAGAATATAAACTGTAGTGGTCCAACAGGTGAGTACCATGATACAACAAGACCTTGACCAGCTCTTTTGATATCTGTAAAACTATCTTCACCAATCATCCCATAATCATAAAATAAAGACCATCTCATTTTAGCACTAGGAATTAGAGGAAAACTTACTTCAAAAGTATTTGTAAAGTATTTATTGAATAATGTTTTTCCATAATTGCTTGGTTGAAATGCGTATGATTCATATCCTCTTAAGCTAGTAGGACCTCCGAGATAAAAAGTTGTATCATCAGGTATATTTCCAGTATCTTCAAGTACTCTAAGGCTATTTTTATATCTTAAAATAATATCATAATCAGTTGCCTTTTCTAAAGAGTAAAAATATTTAAAATATGTAGAACTTAGTATATAATCAGCATCACCACCAATACCTGCATATTTTAAACTAGTACCAGTAATTATACCATTTCGTGGAATATAGTAATCATCAGATGTATTGTATGATATGTAAGGAGTAATAGAACTAGTTACAAATGTAGAGTCATAAGTATCTGTTAACTCGTAAGAAACTTGAACATCTTCATAGCTGTAGTTAGCTCCAACTCTAGTATGTCTACCTATTGATCTTCCAAGTCCTAGCCCAAATCCAGTTTCTATAGTCTCTTTGTCTCCAGTTTCATTATCATCATTTGTAATTATTGATTCGTTTCTATGGATATTAAAGCTACCATTATAGATACTGTCTCTTATAGCAGGGTTTGCTAAAGATAATGTATATGTATCTTTTTTACTTGAGTGTTCATATGAAAAACCAAGATCAAGACCACTACCAAAAATATTTTTATCATTAACACTTGCATTTATCATCCAACCATCATAGCTACCATAACCACCACCAAGTACTAAGTTTCCAGTAGGTGCTTCAGATACATTTACAACTAAATCCATCTTATTGCTTGATATTCTTTTTTGACTAATTTGTACAGATTCAAAAAAACCTGTTCTTCTTAATGCGTTATTTGAATCTCTAAAATCTGTTAGGCTATATAAATCACCATGTGCTAAATATATATCTCTTCTGATAACTCTATCAAGTGTTCTATTATTACCTGAAATAATTACATCATTTATATATACTTTATCCCCAGGAATTACATTATAAACTAAATCAACAGTATTATTATTGTCATTCTTTCTAATATCATAATTTACTTCAGCAAAAGCATAACCTTTATTTGCAACCTTTACTTTTATAAAATCTTGATCTTTTCTTAAATGAGAAATATTAAAAACATCATCTTTTTCTAGTTTTAACTCAGGGTATAAAGTATCTGGATCTAGTATTGTTTCATCAAGATATATAATTGTATTATTTACTTTGTATTGTTTACCCTCTACAATTGTATATTGTATTTGTGCTAGGTTTGTATTGAAGTCTACTTTTGAAAATCCTGAAGTTACTGTAGCATCTAAATAACCATGTTGTAGATATAGATCTTTTATTCTTAAGTTATCGTATTTAAGCTGTTCAAAATTCATCTCACCATCATTTTGACCAAAAAACCATGTGAAACAACAATCCTCCTCCTTATTTGCTATTACAGCTTCTACATCACTTATATCTAAGCTTTTAAGACCTTTATAGATGATCTCATCTATTATGATAGGTTCACCTTTGTTTACATCAAACTTTACTAAAACACTTGTATCATTAATATTTTCAACTTCAACTTCAACTACAGAGTTTATATACCCTTCACGCTCAAGAGATAATAAAAGTGCTGTTTTAGCTCTTTGAACTCTTTTTGGTGTATACATAGTTCCTTTTTTTATATTCATTGTAGAATAAAGTAATTTTAAATCATCTTCTCTATTTTTATATCCACTCATCTCTATTTTTGCAATAAATGGCTTCTCTTTGAAATGAAAAGTAAGGGTATTGTTTGTATCAGTTACATATATATTGTCAAAATATTTAAAATTGTAAAATGTTTTTATCGCTTCATCTATCTGGGATGCTTTATAGCTATTTTTATTTTCAAGTTTTAAAGTGTCTAGTGCTATCTCATTTGATATTTGAGTAAGTCCACTAAACTTTATATCATTGAAATTCTGTGCAATTAGTGGTAGTGAAATCAATAAAAGTAATAAAAAAAATCTTTTCATATAGGTCCTTGTTGAGTTTAATTTAAGCTGGTGAGTTTATCTAAAATTTATTTATAATATAGTTAAATAATCAAATAAAAATATATTATTAGCTATTAAAGGATATATATATTACTACTATAGTAAAATGCAAACTTAAAATTATAAATATCTATTTAATGGAGAGATAAAATGAAAGTATTATTAATACAAGATGTAAAGTCTTTAGGTAAAACAGGTGAGATAAAAGAGGTAGCAGATGGTTATGGAAAGAACTTTTTAATAGGAAAAGGTTTTGCTAAACATGCTACACCAGAAGTGATAGAAGAGTGGAAAGTGGAACAGCAAAAACTAAAAGACATTTTAGCAGCAGAATTAAAAGAAGCCCAAGAGGTAAAAGAGAAAATAGATGCATTTAAATTTACAGTAAAACATAAAGTTGGCGCAAATGGACACTTAATAGGAAGTGTAACTAATAAAGAGATTCAACAAGTGATGTATGAACAAGCACAAATTGCAATTGACAAAAAACAAATAACACTAAAAAATAAAATAAAAACAATTGGTATCTTTGAAGCTGATTGTAAACTTGGTAACGGTATTCATGCTATTGCAAAAATAGATGTGATCGCTGAAGTTTAAGGAGGTTTATTAGATGTTTGATGCTACAACAATACTTGCATATAAAAGTGAAGATGGAAAAGCTGTAATTGGTGGAGATGGTCAAGTTACTTTTGGCGACACAGTACTTAAAAATAATGCAACTAAAATTAGAAGAGTTGGTAATAACGGTGAAGTATTAGCTGGTTTTGCAGGTAGTACTGCTGATGCTTTTAACCTTTTTGATATGTTCGAAAATCATTTAGAAAACTCAAAAGGTGATCTGCTTAAAGCTGTTGTTAATTTCTCTAAAGAGTGGAGAAAAGATAAGCATCTTAGACAACTTGAAGCTATGATGTTAGTTTTAAATGAAAAACATATATTTATTTTAAGTGGTACAGGTGATGTTGTAGAGCCTGAAGATGGTTGTTTAGCTTCAATAGGTAGTGGTGGAAACTTTGCTATAGCTGCTGCAAGAGCACTTAAAAAACATTCACAACTAGAACCTTTAGAGTTAGTGAAAGAAGCTTTAATGACTGCAGGTGAACTTTGTATATATACAAATCAAAATATAAAAACTTTAGAATTAAATAAAAATGGGGATAAATAATGGATATGACACCAAAACAGATAGTAAGTTATCTTGATGATTATATTATAGGGCAAAAAGATGCTAAAAAAACTATAGCTATTGCACTAAGAAATAGATATAGAAGAATGCAACTAAATAGTGAACTTCAAGATGAGATTATGCCAAAAAATATCCTTATGATAGGAAGTACTGGTGTTGGTAAAACAGAGATAGCAAGAAGAATGGCAAAAATGATGAATTTACCATTTGTAAAAGTTGAAGCTAGTAAGTACACTGAAGTAGGGTATGTAGGTAGAGAAGTGGAATCTATGATAAAAGATTTAGCACATGAATCATACAACTTAGTAACTAAAGAGTATGAAGATGGTATTCAAGATTCTATAGATAGTGAAGTTATTAAACAAATAGTTGAAATTTTAGTACCAGCTTTACCTGAAACAGCAAGTGAAAATGCAAAAGAGTCGTTTATAAAAACTTATAACTTAATGGAATCAAAAGTAACTGATGGTTCTATGGATGATAAAAAAATAACAATATCTTTACCAAAAACTACACATGTTGAGATTGTTGATAGTAACATGCCTATGGATATGAGTGCTATTAGTGAGAGTATCAATAATATGATGGGTAAAATGGGAAAAGAAAAGATTGAAAAAGAGGTTACAATAAAAGAAGCTAAAAAGCTTTTACGAAGTGTAGCTAGTGATAATCTTCTTGATAAAGAAGCTTTAAAAAATGAAGCTGTAAAAAGATGTGAAAATGGTGGTATTATTTTTCTTGATGAGATAGATAAAATTGCTACTGGAAACAACAGTAAAAATTCAGACCCTAGCAAAGAGGGTGTTCAAAGAGATCTTTTGCCAATAGTTGAAGGGAGTAGTGTACATACAAAATATGGACAAATAAAAACTGACCATATTTTATTTATAGCTGCTGGAGCTTTTCATGTTAGTAAGCCAAGTGACCTTTTACCTGAACTACAAGGTAGGTTTCCTTTAAGAGTAGAGTTAAACCCATTAGATGAAGATGCTCTTTATAAAATATTAACAAATACAAAGAATTCATTATTAAAACAGTATCAAGCTTTACTTGATGTAGAGGGTGTAAACTTAGAATTTAATGATGATGCAATTCATGCTTTTGCTAATTTAAGTGTAAGTGCAAATGAGAAAGCAGAGGATATTGGAGCTAGAAGATTACATACAGTAATTGAAAAAGTTTTAGAGGATATTAGTTTTGATGCTGATGAACATAGTGGTGAAACTATTACAATTACAAAAGAATTGGTATTGGAAAAACTAGAAAATATTGCACAAAATGAAGATACAGCTAGATATATTTTGTAAAATATTTTAAGTATTTTTATTAAGAAATAAGATACATTTAGTTAAAATTTAAAGATATATAAAAACGGAGCGTTATTATGAAAATTACGAGTTTTGAAGATGTAGAAGCAACAGGTTATGAGGTATGTTTTATCCATAGTGGTTGTGATCAGGATGCAGATGTTATAATTTTGGATATAAATTCTATATTTGACTATGAGGAAAAAAAGCATGAGGCTTGTAAAGATAAATTTACATCTATAGCAATTATAGATGATCCAAGTGATTATGATGCTTTTAAAAATTTTGGAATCACAGCTTGGATTAAAAGAGATGAATTGTCTAAATTAGCAGAACTTTTAGATGAAGTTAAAAAAAGAATGGGACTATAAAACCACTATATGCCTCTAATCGACACTCATTGTCATCTTGATAATATACAGTATCAAGATGATATAGATCAAGTTATCAAAACAGCACTAAATAATGGAATAAAAGCTTTTTTAATACCAGGTGCAGACCCAAAAGATTTACCAAAAGCAGTAGAATTATCGGAAAAATACGATGAAGTTTTTTTTGCTGTTGGTGTTCACCCTTACGATTGTGAAAATTTTGATATTGAATTATTAGAAAAATATGTATCTCATCAAAAATGTATAGCAATAGGTGAGTGTGGTCTTGATTACTTTAGACTTCCTGATGATGAGGAAGAAAAACAACAAAATATAGAATTACAAAAAGATATATTTATTAAGCAAATAGAGTTTGCAAAAAAAGTAAAAAAACCATTAATTGTACATATAAGAGAAGCCTCAAACGATAGTAAAACTATTTTAATATCAAATAATGCCAAAGAAGTAGGTGGGGTATTGCATTGTTTTAATGCTAGTGAGCATCTTTTAGATCTATCTGATCATGGTTTTTATTTTGGAATAGGTGGAGTTGTAACATTTAAGAATGCAAAAAAACTGATTGAAATACTTCCTAAAATACCATTGGAAAAAATCATAATAGAAACTGATGGTCCCTATTTGACTCCCCACCCATTTAGAGGAACTAGAAATGAACCAAAATACACCAATGATATTGCTCTAAAAATATCAGAAATATTAAATATGTCGCAATTAGATGTTGAAAAATTAACTACAAATAATGCCAAAAAACTGTTTAAAGAATTTGAAAATATAAATTAGATATAATATATACCTAAATATAAATATTGAGGTATATATTTGAGAATAATAAAAATTATCATATCGCTATCTTTTGCAGTTATTTTAAATGCTTCTTTAGTTAGTACGGCGTTTGTTCAAAATGATGTTAAGATTTTATCTGAACTTGATATAAAAACAAACTATATTACTGATTATAAACTACAAAAAGAACTTCAAAAAAGATTAAAGTATTCAAAAGAAAATTATACAAAAAAATTGAATAATGCGTATCTTTTTGTGCCACAAATAAAAAAAATATTAAAAGAAAATAATATCCCATCAGCTTTTTTATATTTAGTTATGGCTGAATCAAATTTTAGACTTGATGCATTATCAAGTAAAAAAGCAAAAGGATTATGGCAATTTATGCCAAGAACTGCACAGTATTATGGCTTGGAAACAGATCAGTATATTGATGAAAGAATGGATATCATCAAGTCTACAAAAGCTGCAGTTACATATCTTAAAAGATTACATGGTATGTTTGATAAGTGGTACTTAGCTGCTGTTGCTTATAATTGTGGTGAGGGTAGGGTAATAGAAGGGATAACTAGAGCTACTATTGATATGCATTGTGATGATGTAGGTTATAGAAAATGTAGAAAAGATCCAAAAATTATTAAATTTAGAGATACTATATACAGATATCAAAAAAAACAAGTTAAATTTAATAAGATTCATAAAATATACAAAGAAGTTTCTAAATGGAACTATAAACCAGATATAGAACAACTACTAATTGAACAAAAAAACATAAAAAGACAATATTTGCCTGAAGAGAGCAGAGATTACATAAGAAAGATAATATCACTTGCTTTTATGAATAATAGTGATTTTTTAATTAAAGATGAAAATACTCATCTTTTAAATAGAGCAATAAGTGACCCAATTGCAGCTATTGAGATACAAGGTGGAGTACTTGTTAAGAGTATAGCGCAAGTTACAGGGATTGAAAAATCTAAATTAAAAGAGCTGAATCCTCATATTAAAAAAAATATTTTACCTATGGTTAAAGAGAGTTATACATTGTATATTCCATACTCTAAGTTATCAAGATACAATGCAAATAAAGAAAATTTAAGTACAAAACAATTTGAGATCTATAAAGTTAAAAGAGGTGATACATTATTGAAAATTTCAAGAATATTTGATATAGATTATAAAATGATAAAAAAACACAATAAATTAAAAACAAATATTATAAGTATAAACCAAGAGCTTATAATACCATCAGATCCAGAAACATTTAGAATGCCAATGGATTATGTGGTAAAAGTTGGGGATACATTAAGCGATATCGCAATAAAACATAAAGTTGATTTAAAAAAATTAATAAATGATAATAGCTTAAAAACTAGTATGATAAAAGTGGGAGATAAACTTGTTATTAAATATAGGTAAATTGGGATTGGGAGTATTATTAATAGCTCTTATTAATGGTTGTACAACAAAAAGATATTCAAATAAAGGATATCACTCATCTTCTTATTCCTATAAGCAAAATAAGAGACTAGAAACTACAAACCAACCAACTAAAATAAGAAATAGTAAAGCTATGCATAGAGCAACAATGCGTCCATATGTAGTATTTGGAAAAAAATATCATCCAACTATTGCACATATAAATGATGATTTCACAGGTATAGCTTCATGGTATGGACCAGACTTTCACGCTAAAAAAACAAGTAATGGAGAGATATATAATATGTATGCAATGACTGCAGCACATAAAACATTACCCATGAATACAATAGTAAATGTAGAGAACTTAGAAAATGGTTTAAGTACAATAGTTAGAATTAATGATAGAGGACCATTTGTTGCAGGAAGAATCATTGATCTTTCAAATGTAGCTGCACATAAAATTGATATGGTGAAAAAAGGTACAGCAAAAGTAAAAATTACAATTTTAGGGTTTAATGGAAAAATAGCTAAAACACTAAGTGAAAAACAAGAAACTTCAAGTGTTGGGAATTATTATATTCAAGTTGGTGTATTTTCGAAAATAGAAGGTGCAAATATTACTAAGCGTAAATTTGAGATGATTTTAGATAATGATAAGTATAAGGTTGTATTAAAAGATGGTGCATTTAATGAAAAGAAAATTAAAAGAGTATGGATAAGTGGATTTAGAAGTGAAGAGGAAGCAGTTGATTTCAAATCAAATAATAATTTAAAAGGTGCAATGATCATTGCACAATAAAGAGGTTAATATGAAAGAGATTATAAGAGAGACAAAAGAGACAAAGATAAAATGTAGTGTAAATATAAAAGGTTCTGGAGTATCTTCTATAAAAACAGAAATAGGTTTTTTTGATCATATGCTAGAGGCTTTAAGTAAACATAGTGGAATAGATATTGATTTAGATTGTGTTGGTGACTTACATGTTGATTTTCATCATAGTGTAGAGGATTGCGGAATAGTAATTGGACAATTGTTAAAGAGTGAAATTTTTCCTGTTTCAAATGTAGAGAGATATGGAAATAGCGTTGTTGTTATGGATGAAGCAGCTGTTAGTTGTGCTATTGATTTAAGCAATAGACCTTTTTTAGTTTATGATATTGAACTTCAAGGTAAGGTTGGTAACTTTGATATAGAATTGGTTGAAGAATTTTTTCATGCATTAGTTATGAATAGCGGTATCACTTGTCATATAATTTTTGAGCGTGGAAAAAATAAACATCATATTATAGAAGCTGCATTTAAATCTTTTGCAGTTGCATTAAGAAGAGCTTTAAAAGAAAATAAAAAATTAGGGGTACCTAGTACTAAAGGTGTTTTATAAATATGATTGAGCTTATAGTATTGGATGTAGATGGTACATTAACAGATGGTAAAATAATATATACTTCAAGTGATGATAAGATAAATAATATTCAGGAAAGCAAAGCTTTTGATGTAAAAGATGGCTTAGCAATAGCTTCTTGGACAAAAAAGTTTGATAAAAAAGCTGCAATCATAACAGGTAGAAAATCAGAATTAGTTAAAAGAAGAGCTAAAGAGTTAGGTATAACTCATCTATATCAAGGTGTTGATAATAAAGATGATTTGATTGAAAAAATTATAAAAGATGAAGGTTTTACTTGGGATCAAGTTGCTTGTATTGGTGACGATTTAAATGATTTTAAAATGTTAAGCAAGGCTGGAATATCTTTTTCTGTAAATGACGCAGTAGATGATATTAAAGACTTAGTAGATGTGGTTTGTAAAAAAGATGGTGGCTGTGGTGCTGTACGAGAGATGATTGAATATATTTTAGCAAAAGATTATGATGGAAAAGACTTAAAAAGTTTATGGGTATAACAAGATTTATATATCTATTGTTTTTTATTGCAATAGCCTTTTTATTTTACAAAACAGATACTAAAGAAGTTTATTCAACTAAAGTTGAGAAACCATTGGTGACTTTTAAAGATTCTGTTATGTATGATATAACAACTAAAGGTGTAAATCAAGTGATACAATCTCAATATGCGTACATATTTAAAAGATCAGAAGAGTTAAAAAATGCTACAATATTAATAAAGTCAAAAAAAGATCTTAATAGTGTAAATACTATAAGTGCAGATCAAATAACAAAAGTAAATGATAATTTATATCTAAATAATAATATAGTTTTAGAAACAGAAGATCAAGTAACTCTTAAAACAGAAGAGTTAGAATATAATATAAAAACACTAAAAGCTAGAAATAATAGTGCATTTACAATAACTAAAGATACTAATATATTTAATGGTGTTTCTTTATATATGGATACAAATATAAACCATATGAAAGCTAATAAAATCAATTTTAGAATTAAATTAAAGGATAAAAATGAAACTATCAAAACTTTATAAACTATTTTTTTTAATACTTAGTGTAACTTTTGTAAATGCTGAAGAGAATTATTTAAATATAGATGCTGCACATTTTGAATCAAATGAAAAAAAGAATATTATACATTTTAAAGGTGATGTTAAAATGATAAAACATAAAGATATACTTCTTTGTCAAGATCTTTTAATTAATATGCAAGATCAAAATGGTAGCTCAACAAAACAGATACCAAAAGATTATAAAGCAAGTGGGGATGTTTCTTTTACAATTAACACAAAAGACAATATACTAAAAGGTAGGGGTGATACTGTTTTATATTATCCAATTGAACAAAAATACATAATAATTGGTAATGGTTATTTAGAAGATTTAAAAGAGGGTAAAAAACTAATTGCATCAAAAATATATATTGACGAAAAAACAGGTCATACAAAAATTGATGGTGAAAAAAATAAGCCTGTAAAATTTAGACTTAAATTGAGTAAGGAAGAAAATTGAAAGAATTAAAAATAGTAGAGGCATCGTTTCTAACTTCAGCAAAAAGTTTAAATGACTCACCATCACCTGATGTAGCAGAGATAGCATTTTTGGGAAGAAGTAATGTTGGTAAGAGTTCTTTACTCAACTCTTTAACAAAAAGAAAATCACTTGCAAAATCTTCATCAACTCCTGGAAAAACACAACTTATTAATTATTTTGATGTTACTTTTAAAGAGTATAATCAAGATAGTGAAGTGAAAAATTATTATGCTAGATTTGTTGATTTACCTGGATTTGGTTATGCAAAAGTTTCTAAATCTTTAAAAAAAGATTGGCATAGAAATTTAACAGATTTCTTAGAGCAAAGAGCATCTTTACAAATTTTTGTTCATTTAATAGATGCTAGACATATTGATTTAGATATAGATAAAAGTGTAGATGATTTTTTACAACATATTAAAAGAGGTGATCAGATTATCATCAATGCTTTTACAAAAATTGATAAACTTAAAATGTCAGATTTAGGAAAACTTAAAAATAAATACCCAGATGGAATATTTATATCAAATTTAAAAAATAAAGGGATGGAATCTTTAGAAAAAAGAATTTCAAACTATATATTTGGAGATTAAAATGGAGAATATTATCTTATTTAAACCAAATGTATCACATATAAAAGAGATGCAGGAATTGGTCTCTAGTGAGGTTGAAAATGGTAATATTCTTGAAAGAAATGACCATGAGATGGCAACAACTATAAGATCATATACAGTATGTATGTCAAATGATGAGATTATAGGATTTGTAGCTCTTCATATACATACTGAACAATTAGCAGAGATTAGAAGTTTGATAGTTCATGAGTCTTATCGAGAAAAAGGTATAGCAAGTAAGTTAATTAATAGTGTTATACAAGAAGCAAAAGATTTAAAATTAAAAAAATTATTAGTATTAACATATAAAAAAAAGCTTTTTGAATTATTTGATTTTAAGGAAATAAGTAAAGAATCTATACCTGAAACAAAAATATGGGCAGATTGTATAAAGTGTAAGCATTTTCCAATATGTGATGAAGTTTCATTGACTTTAGATATTTAAAAAGTTACAATTATATTACAAGTGCATAATCTTATTTAAAATATAGTTATACTAAAATAAAGAAGATAGAATAAGGATTGAAAATGTTTTTTAACGGTCAAATAAAACAGAATTTAGAAGAATCAAAAAAAATAATAAATAAATTAGAAGATAAAAATAATTTATTAGAAGGTAAGCTTTCAAATACTACTAATGAGATAGAAAATATGAAGCTTGAAAAACAGAATTTATTAAAAGAGATAGATAGACTTAAAAATGAGATTAATAATTCAAATGATGCTATAGAATCAACTAGTGTATCAAGTACACAATTTGATCAAATAAACGAACTTTTTAAATATGAAAATACTAATTTAAAAGCAGGATTACTTGATATTCAAAGTAATATTGCTGAATCTACTGAACTTTCTAGAGAAAATTTAAGTAGATCTCATAAGATGAATGAAGTGTATTCAAAATCTGTAAATAGTTTGGATACGATAGTAAAGGATATAGCATCTTTAAATGATAATGCTGTAAAAATAAATAGTGTTGTTACACAACTAAACTCTAAAGCTACAGATATAGAGCAAGCAGTTGTAACAATTGATCAAATATCATTTCAAACAAATATCTTATCTTTAAATGCTGCAGTTGAAGCTGCAACTGCAGGAGAAGCTGGAAAAGGATTTGCTGTAGTTGCTCAAGAGGTTAGAAATCTTGCATCTAGATCAGCAGAATCTGCAAAAGAGATAAAAGATGTAGTTAAGTCTATTCAAGAGAGTATAAAACTTACAAATGATCAGTTTTCTGATATGACTAAGTCTATTGATACTATTACTGCTGATTCAGTTTCTTATTCAGAAGATATAAATAGTGTAGTAAATAGTTCTAAAGATACTTTTGATGGATTAGGTCATATAACTGATAGAGTTTTTATGAGTTTGGCTAAGCTAGATCATGTTATTTGGAAAGTTAACACATACTTATCAGTAGCTGAAGAAAAACCTGCATTTAGTTTTGTTGATCATAAGAATTGTAGATTAGGAAAGTGTTATAATGAAGGATTAGGTAAGAGATATTTTTCTAAAACACCTAGCTATACACAACTAGATAGACCACACTCTATTGTACACAATGGTACACATAAGGTATTTGATCTAATAGAGCAAAAAGATGGTGATCTTAAATATAAAGAATTATTAACAGCATTTGAAGAGATGGAAAATGCAAGTAGTGATGTATTTATGCTTTTAGATAAAATTTTGCATGAAAGAGACTAGTCGTTAAGATTTTATAAAAAATGAGAAGATCAATAGTTCTTTTAGAGGTTATATTTAGTATGGCTTTATTTTCTATTGTAATGATATATAGTGTTAATATACTTTTTTCGTTGCAATTAAAATCAGATAAAACACTAAACTATTCATTTAATACATTAACTCTTGAAACCACAAGATTGTATCTTCAAAAAAATAATAAAAAAGATGAAATAGAGTATCAAAATGGTATATTAACTTATGGTGGTTATATATTATTAGATGATATTACCTCATACCAACTCACATCAAATGCGGATATATCAACTCTATTAATTTGTGTAGATCAAACTTATCCAACTTGCCAAAAATGGAATTTAAAGCTTATATGAGTATGAGGTCTAAGAAAAGTGGTTTTGTCCTTATAATTACAATTATTTTAGTTATTCTATTTTCTTTATATTCTTTGGTTATATTAGAAACAAATACTATATCTTCAAATATAAATAAACTTAAATATCTTCATCTTCAAGCTTATATACATATGAACTATATAAAAGATACAATAACTAGTTTGGATAGTGTAGATATAAATGCTTTAGATATCAATGATAATAGGTATGATTTAAATATATCAAAAGTCTACGATATGAATAAAACTAGCTACTATATTTATATCAAAACAAAAGATGAAACACCGATTTGCTTACAAGAGTTAGTAGTAAAAAATAATTAAAAATAGAATATTGATGATAAAAGATGGTTTGAACTTAATAAATTTCTGAATTATATAGTTCATCTAATTCACGATGCAACTCTTCCACAAGTTCTTTTTCACTTGGTAAATATAATTGATATTTACTAGCTAAAATAGTTTTATTATCTTCTGGTAGTGTAAATTTTACAACTGTATCATTTTTATCTGCACAAAGTAGTACTCCAATAGTAGCATTTTCAAAATCTTGTTTTTCATTTCTATCATAATAGTTTACATACATTTGTAATTGTCCTACATCTTGGTGAGTAAGTTTATGTGTTTTAATCTCAAATATTACAAAACATTGAAGTAGTCTATTATAAAAAACTAAATCTACAAAAAAATCATCTCCATCTATATGTATTCTTTTTTGTCTTGATACAAATGAAAAGCCATTACCAAGTTCTAGTAAAAACTCTTGTAAATTAGAGATAATAGCTTGTTCTAAATCTTTTTCATAATAGTCTCTTTTGCACTTACTGGAAGTTTTTCATCTTTTGCTACATCTAAGACTGATTTTTTATCATTACTTAGAAGTAATCTTTCATATAGTGATGAATTTATCTGTCTTTCAAGCTCTCTACTACTCCAATTATTTTTACAACTTTCTGCTATATAAAACTCTCTTTTATCTTCAATATCTATTCGTATCAATAGTTTATATTGAGTCCAATTCAATTGTGAACGCAGTGCATTCACAATTGGAAAACTTTTAAAAAATTGTAAAAATAAATATAATTGTCTATAAGAATAACCACTTCCATATATTGGCTCTAAATCAAGTGAAAGTGTTTTGATAATTTGTTTACCATAGTCAGCTCTATCTTTACCCTCTTGTAATTCTTCAACAATCCTTTTACCAATGTTCCAATATAAGATAACTCTTTGAGTATCAACTGCTCTTATCGCTGTTTCTTGAGAAGTGCTTATTAGGTTTTTTATATCTTGGGTTAGTGTTGTTGTATTTTTTAATTTATTCATGATACCTCCAAAACCTGATATGTTACCCCTATATCTTCATCATTTATGATTTGATTTAATAACTCTTGTAAGTCACCTCTATAGCTGTGTTCTCTTGCATTTCCTGTTTGAAGTAGTCTGTTGCAGTTGTTTAGATAGGTTTGGATTATTTGCATTTTATTATCGCTTGTATTAAAATGCAACAATTCTAGCTAAAATTTTATTTGATTATTATTTAATGTTATTTATTTATATTCAAAGATATCATAGAGATAAAATAACAAAAAAAGAGTACAAAAAATCTGATATCTTAATACTATCAAATGGTCTTAACAAAGGGAACATTATATAATATCTCAAGTGTTTTTTAACATAGATGTAAAACTATGTTAAAATTTATCCATTTTCTTAACATAGGCACAAAGCTATGTTAAATTATATCCCTTTTCTTAACCTAGCAAATAATTCTACATTTGTATAAAATTTACTATTCTTTATTTGGATACTTTCAAGTATTCCTATTAATTCTAACTCTTTTAGATATTTAGATGCTGTTTGTCTTGTAAGCCCTAAGCCATCAACTAAAAAGTCAATCTTAGTATATGGATGGTGAAATAATATCTCTATTAAATCTTTACTATATATCTTTGGTAACTTATCTTTTATATCTTGTTTTGTCTTTTTCATAAGAGTTGAAATATCATTTACTAAAGATATTGTTTTTAGTGAAGTTTGTTCAACACCATCAAGTATATACAAAATCCACTCTTCCCAATTATCTTTTGTTCTCACTTCTTGAAGTAGTCTGTAGTAATCACTTTTATTTTTAATGATATAGTTACTAAGATACAATATAGGTATATCTAACAAATCATTTAGTATCAGATACAAGATATTTATGATTCTTCCTGTTCTACCATTCCCATCATAAAAAGGATGTATAGTTTCAAACTGATAGTGAATAATAGCCATATTTATAAGTGGGTCTATGTCATTTTCTTCATTTATGTATTGTTCTAAATTTACTAAAAGTTTTTCTATATCTGCAAACTTTTGTGGTGGTATAAATATCACTTCACCTGTTTTCGCATTTGCTAGATTTGTTCCACTTTGTTTTCTTACTCCTGCATCATTTTGTTCTAACTCTTTTTGTATCTCTACAATATACTTTTTTAATAATAGTTTATTGTCAATTACAAGATGATAACCTTTTAAAAGTGCATTTTTGTAGTTTTGTACCTCTTTAGTTGCATGAGATATATTTTTTATATCTAGGTCTGCTTTATATAGTTCATCATGAGTTGTTATGATATTTTCTATCTCACTACTATCTTTTGCTTCTTGTAAAGCTAGTGAGTTTATCAAGATATTACTATTTGGAATTATTTTTGATACACCATTTAGTTTAGCTAATGCACTATTTGCTAATATAGACTTTTTTAATATCTCTTTTGTTTCTATATCTTTTGTTATTGGTAGTTTATTAGGGATGAACTCTTGCATTTACTTTTCCTTAATCTTTTAAATTATATAATTGTCTTGAAATTCCCCCATAAGCCTACATACTTGAGATGTAGCTGGGGGTTCTGTTTTTAAATCACTTATAAATAAAACTTTAATATATTTTAAACTTTTAAAAGGTATAATTTTACATCGGGTTAGGTTGTGGACTGACATAGCCATAATACTCGATGACATTATGGAAAAACTTTTCTTATATCATTTATAAATTTTTTTAAATCCAAAATTAGTCCTTTATTTTTAGGATTAAAGATATTTGTTTTACATAATTCAAATATTTTTCTTTCATTTCATCATCTAATTCAAATGATGCTTTTCCAGAAGAAGGGTCATGACTTATGAACTTTTCATATTTTTTATTTTTAATAATTTGAATCAATGGTTTTATTTCTAATTCTATAATTTTTAATTGGTTTTCATCTAAAAAATCATTTGAATATACTATTTTTAAATCTGATATTAGCATATTCATAACTTTTTCTAAATCATTATCAACACTATTCATATATGTTTTTTTATATAGATTAGTTATTTTTTCAGTACTATTTTGTATTGACTTTATTAAATCTTTGCTTTTTAATATTTGAATTTTTTCATTATATTCATCTTTCCAAACTAGATATGTACTCACTATAAAACCAACTAATATAATAGTATATAAAATATCTTTTGATATATCAAAAGAAAATAATTTATCAAGGATAAAAAATCCAATACCTATTAAGTAATACCATTTTTTAAGTATTAAGAGTAAATATTTCTTAATCATCAAACCACCAAAACCCCATCAATCTTTTTCATAATCTCATCAGTTTTTACAAGTGCATTTATGATTTTGTTGTAGTGTTTTAAATCGCTTCGGCTTAGTTCTCTTCCTACTCTATCTTTTAACCACTTTTGGGCTGGTTGATACCCACCTATATAAAACTCCCATGCTACAAGTGGTATATTTACTATACTTACTTCACTATTTATATTTAAAGTTACTTTGTCATCTTCTATACTAAAATCTTTTTTATTTAGTTTGTTTACTATCTGCATAGTTCCATCGCCATCTATATCTATGACTCTATCATTTAGACTTGTATCTTCTAGTAGGTGCAAGGCTCGTAAGTTTCCACCAAACTCTACCAACTCCCAAAATG
>JAYEMI010000092.1:0-10610 GCA_034718015.1 Campylobacterota bacterium
AAGACAATTATAAAGGGCTTTATAGATTTTTAGAATACCTTAATCGTGCTAAAGTATTTCATATAATAAGAGCCAAAACAAAAGGTGATAATATCTTTACAAAGCCAGAAAAGATATACTTAAATAATACAAATTTACACTTTGCTTATTGTGATACACACAACATTGGAACTACTCGAGAGGTATATTTTGCTTCTATGCTAAAAGTTTCACATGATGTAGCAATAGCCAAAAAAGGTGATTTTTTAGTAGATGATAAATATACCTTTGAAGTGGGTGGAAAAAATAAAAGATTTAAACAGATAAAAGATATAAAAAATAGTTTTGTAGTTTCAGATGAGATAGAAGTAGGAAGTAAAAACAAAATACCCCTATGGCTTTTTGGATTTTTGTATTAAGGAAAGATGGTCTTTAATCTCTCTGCTTATTTTCTTATTGTTGTACTGAAATATTTTGATAGTTTATCAATATCAAAAAATACCCCTTTAAAGTTAATATAGTCATAGGATTGGGGTTTTAAATCTTCTCCCACTCAAAATTAGATATATTTTCATCACTAGTATCAAATTCAATTCCAAGAAGAAAAATATCTTGATTTTGTGTTAGATATTTTTCATGGTATTTTTTCTCTTTGATTTGCTTCATAGCTTCACCTTTTTGTCCATCTACCTTAAACTCTAGTATATAAATAGCATCATTTAGTTTGATAGTTGTTTTTTTAGTTTCATATTTACCCTTGACATTTATAAGTATGATTATATCAAAATTATAGATATAGTACAAATTAAAATTTAAATCCTCTTGATGATGTAACGCTAAATAACTACTATCTATCTATGAATTACCAATGGGATGATATACAATATAATCCATACATAGAAGTATCTACAGGTGTTAGTATGTTGCAATGGAAAAAAGATCCCCTATCAAACTCAACAACAAAAGATGAAGATAGTGTAGCAGGTGGATTTATAGGATTGCAAGGTGGAATAGAATACTTCTTACTAAGCTATCCAAAATACTCTATAGTATCACAAGCTATATATCAAGAGTACTTTCATAGTACACAAGTAACACAAAACAATGAACAAACCAATATCAAACATGATAGAAGATTTGGTATTGGTGTTGGGGTGAGGTATTCTTTTTGGCATAATCCATAAGATTTTATAGTCTAGTTGAGCTTTTAGGTCTTGTTGGTATGCAAACTGTTAATCTTTGGATTTTAGTATTAGATATAAAAAAACCCTTGCTTTCGCAAGGGTTTTAAAAACTTGTCAAGAAGGTTACACTCTCGAATGAATCTAAAGTCTATACTCTAGATTCCTCCCTTCTTTGTAAATAATCCCAATCTTTATCTACTCTTTTTTGCCATTCGTCAATTAAGTATTCATATTGAGGTTTAAATAAGTGTTTAAATCTTGGTTGAACACCTAAATAGTCTCTAACAGGAACAATATTTTTTGGTCTGTAAGTGATATTTAGTTCTCTACCCTCTATGATTTCGTATAATGGGAATACTAATGAATCAGTAGCCATATCAGAAACCTCAATTGTTTGATGGATAGGGAATTTCCACTCAGTAGTACAAGCTGACATCGCATTGATATAAACTGGACCTTGAGCATCAAAACCTTTATGAACTTTTTTGATCATATCTTTCCATTTATTTGGAGCAACTTGAGCAACATAAGGTGCACCATGTGCAGCCATAATTTGAAGCATATCTTTTTTATGTTGCTTTTCACCATAAGAGTGAGACCCAGCAGGAGTAGTTGTAGCACTAGCACCAATTGGTGTAGATGAACTTCTTTGTCCTCCTGTGTTTGCATAAACTTCATTATCAAGACATACATACATCATGTTATGTCCTCTTTCAAAACAACCAGAAACCCATTGGAAACCAATATCATAAGTAGCACCATCTCCACCAAAAGCGATGAACTTAGGCTCAGGTGTATCAGCAGATATTCTACCTTTTGCTCTTAATGCTTTATTTGCAGTTTCAGCTCCAGCAATAGCAGTAGAACTATTTTCAAATCCAATATGGATCCAAGAACAATCCCAACTTGTATGAGGATAAATAGCAGTACAAACTTCAAGACAACCTGTTGAAGCACTTACAACTAAGTTATCATTTGTAGCATTTAAAATTTCTCTTACAATAATTGAGTGAGCACACCCTGGACATAAAACATGTGCACCCTCAAATCTTTCTGCAGCAGTAGAGAAAGATTTTAGGTTTTTGATCTCTTTATTTCCTTGTGGTGGTGTACAACCACCTAATAAACTACAACTCATAATTATTTCCCCTCTACATTATAATATTTTAACTCTGGTCCTCTAACACCAATCCACTCTTGGATTGTACCATCTAATTGACCAGCTTCAACTTCTGATTGAGCTTTTTTATAAATATCACTAATGTTTTGAACATTAATATCTCTTCCACCCAAACCATATATTTTATTACTTACTAATGGTCTATATGGTGTATTGAATAATGCACCAGTTATATCGTTATATAATAAACCTGTTTGTCCACCTGGAGCTGATCTATCCATACATACAACTGCTTTAGCATTTTTTAATTTTTCAACTAAAGTATTCATTTGTGTTGGTCTGAAAACTCTTGGCATAAGAACACCAACTTTCATACCTTCCTCTCTCATTCTATCACAAGCTACTTGTGCTGTTTGATAAGTAGTACCCATACAGATAATAATAATTTCAGCATCTTCTGTTTTATGTGTTTCAATCATATTGTATTTTCTACCAGAAGCTTTTTCAAAATCTGCGAATACATTTTCTATAACTGATACTGATTTCATCATTGCATCATTTTGTTTAGCTTTATGCTCAAAATGCCAATCTGATTCTGTTTGTACACCATGTGTTACAGGTTTGTCAAAGTTTAACATAGAATTTACTTCTTTATAATCTCCAACAAAATCATATGCAGCATCATCAGTTAATGGTCTAACATTTTGTGCTTTGTGTGATGTTAAAAATCCATCTTGATTTACTATAACTGGTAGTCTTACATCTAAGTGCTCACCTATTCTAAATGCACAAAGTACTAGGTCATAAGACTCTTCAGGTGTACATGCATCAATAGATATCCATCCAGATTGATTTGCAAGATACATATCACTATGGTCACCATTTACATTAAGTGGTGCAGCTAAAGCTCTGTTAATCATACAAAGTACGATTGGAAGTCTCATACCTGATGCTTGATAAAGTGTTTCAACCATAAGTGCAAGACCTTGTGATGAAGTAGCAGTAGCAGTTCTTGCTCCTGCTGCTGAAGCACCAATACAACCAGACATTGCAGCATGTTCTGATTCTGTCATAATCATCTCACCATCTACATAACCATTTGCGTTATGAGATGCATACGATTCAACTGTCCCTGTAGAAGGAGTAATAGGATATGCAGATACTACATCAACACCAGCTTGTCTTAAAGCATGCGAATTTGCAACATTTCCATCCCAAACTTCGACAGTGTTTAGGTCCATTTGTCTCTTATTTCTATACATTCTTATTCACCTTTTTTCATTTTGTCTGGCCATTGTGTCAGAGCTTCTTCATTTTTTAAGTTTTCGTCAAACATTATAAGAGATTTTGGATTTGTAGGACAAACCTCAGAACAAATTCCGCACCCTTTACAGTGATCATAATCAATCCCTACCATCTCTTTATCTCTAGAGATAATTGATGTATCTGGACAATATAACCAACAGTTTTGACAATCAATACATAAATCTACATTCCAAACTGGTTTTACAACTCTCCAGTCACCAACATATTTATTCATAGAGTTAGTTTCAGCAACTGGTCTATTTTCCGGTTGTACATTTACAACTGTGTGATCAATGTCTCCCTCAAAAGAGAAACAAGCAGCACCTTGTACTAACTCATCCCAACCCATATCAAAAACAGAATTGTCGAATTGGTCTTTAGTTTTATACAAACTAGTACATATATCTGATTGCTCTTGTGTTATTGTTTTTACATTTGCCATTTTATACTCCTAATTTACTTCATCGTATGCACGCTGAATAGCTAACATATTTGCATCAATAATTTTTTCTGGAAGTTTACCAAGAATAATTTTCATAGCATCTTTAAAGTTATTAATATCTAATATACCAGATAACTTAATAAATGCACCTAAGGCTGGTGTATTTGGTATTGGTCTACCAATTGTTTCTTGTGATATTTTTAACATATCTAAAGTGTGAACTTGACTCTCTCTTCCCTCTAATGCAGGAATTAAAGAGATAAGATCTTTTTTCTCAAGATGTGTTGTAATAATATATTTTGTTTCATCAGTACAGTCTTCTGTAAAGTTATCTGTAAATGCTAAACCTGGATCAAGAATAAATACATAGTCAGGACACATATATCTTTCGTGATTTAAAAGTAGATTATCATCAACTCTATTATAAGCAGTCATTGCTGCTCCCCTTTTTGCAGAACCATAAAATGAAAAAGCCTGAACTTGCTTACCAGTTTCCGCTAATACCGAAGCTAAACCCTTTGCACCAGTTACAGCACCTTGACCAGCTCTACTATGCCATCTAATTTCTAGCATTATTACTCCTTATTGTTAAACATAAATTTACTAAATGATAAGCTAATACAACTTATAATTACCTTTAGAATTGCTTATTTTTAATTAAATTAACAGCTTCTAATGAATCGGTAACAATTATGTTTGTGTATCCAGATAGGTCCTCTTTTGTTCCGTAACCGCTTAATACTGCTACAGAAGATATATTCGCTTCATTTGCAGCTATAATATCTAACTTAGTATCCCCAATCATATAAATATTTTTAGTAATTTTTAAGTTCATAGCTTCAATAGCTTTATATATTGGTTCTGGATGTGGTTTTGGATTTTCTACCTCTTGCCTACCTATAATAACCTCAAAATATTTCATAATACCAAAGTGTTCAAGTAGAGGAATGGAGTACAAAGTTGTTTTTGTAGTAACGACACCTAGTCTTGCAAATGTGGAAGCTAATTCCACACTCTGTTTAGCATTTTTTAGTAGAGCTGTTTTTTCAATTGAAATTTTTCTATATTTACTTTTATAACTATCAACAAAATCCCATACTTTTTGCTTATCAACACCTAAATTACCAAACATAATATCAAGAGGATAACCTATCTCTTTTTTTATATCTTCAGTACATCCTTTAAAATTGAATTTTTGTTCTTTAAACGCAAAATAAAAACACTCTACAATAGCATCTGTACTATCAATTAGTGTTCCATCCAAATCAAATAATATTACTTTTTCCATCTTTATTTTATCCACTCCTCTTGATTATGCATAACACCTATTAGTGAGGGTGTTACATTTTTTATCTCTTTATTTACAGATGTTATACTATTTGGAATATATAAAAATATATATGGTAAATCATCTGCAATATTTTTAAATATCTCTTTATATATTGTCGCTAACTTTTTTTTATCTATAGTTACTTCACCTTCCTCTATTAAACTATCAACATTTTTATTTTTATATCCTATAAAATTAAATCCACCA
Source organism: Campylobacterota bacterium (assembly GCA_034718015.1). Taxonomy (GTDB): domain Bacteria; phylum Campylobacterota; class Campylobacteria; order Campylobacterales; family Arcobacteraceae; genus JAIOSF01. Next base: position 5,568 of record JAYEMI010000092.1, read on the forward strand.
GTTACATCACTACTGCTATGCCAAATTGATTTTGCATCAGGCATTAATGATAATCCCCATCCTAAAACTATAGCATCAAAGTTTCTGGGATGAACAATAGTATTTAAAAATGCTTGCCACTCCATAACTCTTATTTTCATATCTATTCCAACTTTTGATAACTGAGATTGTATGATCTGGGCTGCATTGACCCTAATTGAGTTATTTGCATTTGTGATAACTTCAAAACTAAATCTGTTTTGGTCATCAAATCCTAACTCTTTTAAAAGTTTTATAGCTTTTTGTCTATTTTTTGTATTTTGTTTTACTTTATCATTAAAGGCAAATGTCCCTGGTAAAAAAGGTCCATTACAAACTTTTGCGTGACCAAAAAAAAGTATATCTAATATCTCTTGTTTGTCTATAGCAAAAGAGATAGCCTCTCTTATCTTTTTATTTTGAAACTTTTCACTTTTTAGATTAAACCCCATATATGTATAGCTAAAACTTGGTTTTTCAAATATATTATAGTTTCTTTTAAAACTTTCATCTATTTGCCTATCTGTTTGGATTGGTGTTAATCCACCAACATCTAATTGATTTTGTTTCAACATATAAAATGAAGTTGTTGAATCTGGTACAAATTTATATTTTATTGTTTCTATATTTGGAATCTTTCCAAAATAGTTTTTATTTACATTAAGAATTATATCTTTTGATATCTCTAGCTCTTTTAGTTTATATGGACCTGTACCAATTGGTGTTTTGTTATATTTACTGGTCATTATGTCTTTTTCATTTTCAAAGATATGTTTTGGTAGCAGTCCCGTTAGCCAAATCTCTAATGCTTTAAAATAGGGTTCTTTATATTTTACCTTTACTGTATATTTATCTAGTGCTACTACACTTAAAACTTTAGTAAAACTTGTTGATGTTGGTGTATATATTTTAGGATTAATAATAGTTTCATAGGTATAAACTACATCAGAAGCTGTAAATTCAATATTATCATGCCATTTTACATTTTGTTTTAAATTGATTATTAATGTTGTTTTGTCTTGAAAATAATAGTCTTTTGCTAAATCAGCTATAATATCTCCATTTTTATCATATTTAAATAAACCATTAAATATCCATCCTGATATTTCACTGCTTGCACTATCTGTTGAAAGTATAGGATTTATTCTACTTGGGTTTGAAGATATTGATAAGTTTAATGTAGAGCTAAATAAAAAAGAGTTAATAGTAAGTATATAAATAAGATTTTTCATAATGAATTGTACATAAAAAAAGCCAAAAAGAAAATTCTTTTTGACTTTTGAAGAAAACTGGTAAAAATACCGATTATCTTTTTCGAGGAAACTCTCAAGGATCCTAACGGTAACATAACTATTAACGTTTTGAGAACTGAGGAGATCTTCTCGCTTTTCTTCTTCCTGGCTTCTTTCTTTCAACAACTCTTGCATCTCTAGTAAGTAAACCATGCGGCTTAAGAACAACTCTAAATTGCTCATCATAAGCAACTAGTGCTCTAGAAATACCATGTCTTAAAGCATCAGCTTGTGCAGAGTAACCACCACCTAAAGTTTTAGCTATTATATTTACTGATTCTAATTGTTTAGAAACTTCTAAAGGTTGTCTAACTCTTTTTTTAAGAGCTTCATGACCACCAAGCCATACATTTAAAGGTTGACCGTTTACAGTAATTTCACCTTTTCCAACTTCTAACCATACTTTAGCTATAGCTCTTTTTCTTCTACCTGTTGCATATACTTTTGCCATTTATTATCCTTGTACCTGTGCAGTATGTGGGTGATTTTCATCAGCATATACTTTTAAGTTTTTAAGCATTTGTGCACCTAATTTAGTTTTAGGTAACATTCCTCTTGCAGCTAGTTTAAATAATTTCTCTGGATTATTTTCTAACATATCAGACATTTTGTGAGTCTTTGTAGAACCAAAATAACCTGAGTGAGTATAATAGTTTTTATCAACTAGTTTTGCACCTGAAAATTTAACTTTAGTTGCATTTATTATTATAACATTATCTCCACAATCTACATTTGGTGTAAATGATGGTTTGTGTTTACCTCTTAAAATTGCAGCAACTTCTGTTACTACTCTACCGAAAATTTTATCAGCAGCATCAACCACTATCCAATCTTTTTGAACATCAGTTTTGTTTATACTTTTTGTAAATTTCATTACGCACTGTATCCTTTCTAAAAATAAGTGTGGAATAATAGGGAAGATTTACTTTGAGGAAGCTTAAATTAAGAGTTTCTTAAACTAATTCTATTTTTATCTAGAATTTATAAAAATAATTTTAAATTTAGTAATATTAATATATAATTTAATTATGTTTGATAAAGAATTTCTAAAAACCCTAACAATAATGTATGTTGAAGATGATGATAGTATCAGAAACTCACTTAGTAGTATACTAAAAAAGATTTTTGGTGAAGTGATAATCTGTAATGATGGTAACGATGGTATAAATCAATTTAAATACTATACTCAAGAGAGAAAAACAAAAATTGATTCTATAATTAGTGATATTAATATGCCAAATTTAAATGGTATAGAGATGGTCAAAGAGATAAGGGAGTTAGATCCTGAAGTGCCAATTGTATTTACTACGGCTCATGGTGAATCAAGTTATTTAATGGAGGCAATCAAATTAAAAATTGCTTACTATGCTTTAAAACCTATTAATACAACTGAACTTTTACAAAATGTTTCAAAGTTTTGTACAGCAGAACATAATAAAATGCTAATACAAAAAAGGGAGCAAGAGCTAGCTCAGTATATGGCAATTATGGATCAAATAGCTGCTATGTTTAAAGTTGATGAGGAAGGCAATATAACTGAAGTTAATGATTTATTAATAGAAGTATCTGGGTATTCTAAAGAGGAACTACTATCTTTAAATATGAATCAATTATTGCATAAAGATTCTACTACTAATAGTTATGATGAAATAATAAAACTTATTGGTGATAAAGATGAGTATAAAGGTAAAATTAAATTTAAATCTAAAGAGGATAAAGTATTTTATTTAAATTCTACAATAATACCAAGGCATAATGATGCAACAGGAGTATTAATAGGATTGGTTTATATAGGACTTGATCAAACTGGAGATGAGCTTGAGAAACAACAAACTATGCAAAGAGTTAGAAAAAGTATTATAGAACAAAGAACAAAAGAATCAGGATTAGGTGATAAAATCAAAGAGTTAGAGAATGAGATAAAAAAACTTCATAGTGCTGCTGTTAATAGTAAAGATGCAGATTTTATGATAGATACTCTAAACAAAGAGAAACAAAAGGTTTCTACTTTAAATGCACAGATTTTACATTATGAAAAAGAGCTTGCAAGTTTGACAAAACATAAAGATCTTATAGTTTCAGAGGAAAAAAATAAAAAACTAGAGATGATGAAAAGAGTTAAAGAGTTAAGTAAAGAAAACCATACTTTACAATCAAAAGTTATAGAGCTGCAAGCAATGATAACAAAAACAGAAGAGCAAAAAAGAGGAACAACAGTAGGATGACATTTATAGATTTCAAAAAATTACTTTTAGATGCTGAGATAACTTTACCAAAATTTGCTCAACTTATAAAAGTTAGTGATAAAAATATACAATCATACAAGCAAAAAGGTGAAGTTCCAAACACTTTGGCTGTTATAGCAAAAAGTTTTGCAGTTATGCATCAAAGTAGTATAGACTACAGATCTTTAATAAAAGAGCTAAATTTAACAAAAAAAACAAAAGCGAATAGTGGGTTTGCAAAAAAAACACTAAAAGAGGAAAAAATCGATAAAAATCTAGTCATATAAAGTTACTAATAGTGCTAAAACAGTAACTTTATACATAAATAAATCTTCATTTCTTAACCACAATATCAATCATTTAACAGTACAATTCCTTATCTAAATTTAGTTACAATTTGGTAACATTTTTTTAACACATAAAAATGTTACCATATTTGTAAATTAATTCAAAGGACTATTATGGATATAAAAACAATCAAAACCATGGAAAAAGTTACCTCTAAAACTCCTGGTGGATATGCTAGATTAACACTCGCATTTTTATTTATTGTAATTGTATATATTTGGAGCTCATTTTCACATGGAGATGTACCTAATAATACTTTTTTAATAATTGGTGCAGTATTTGGTGCATATATGGCTATGAATATTGGTGCTAATGATGTCGCAAATAATGTAGGACCTGCTGTTGGTTCAAAAGCTTTGACAATGTTTTGGGCTATTATACTTGCTGCAATTTTTGAAGCAAGTGGGGCTTTAATAGCTGGTGGTGATGTTGTGAAAACGATTAAAAAAGGGATTATAGATCCTGCGATGATTAATGATCCGGAAATATTTATATGGGCCATGAGTGCTGCACTTCTAAGTGCAGCAGTTTGGTTAAACCTTGCTACATCAATAGGTGCACCTGTGTCAACGACACATTCTATAGTTGGTGGTGTTATGGGAGCTGGTATCGCTGCAGCAGGTTTTACAATTGTAAACTGGGGAACAATGGGTAAAATTGCTGCTTCTTGGATAATATCTCCTGTACTTGGTGGTGTTATAGCTGCAGGATTTCTATTTTTCATAAAGAAAAAAGTCTTTTTTCAAGAGAATATGATTGAAAATGCTAAAAAAATAGTACCAATTTTAATAGCAATTATGACACTTGCATTTTCCACATACTTAATAGTAAAAGGGATAAAAAAATTAATTAAAATCGAATTTCCTATGGCTTTATTAATAGGAACTATAATTGCTGTTATTGCATATATACTAATAAAACCACTTATTGCAAAAGCTGCAGATGCACTAGATAATAGTAGAGATAGTGTTAATAGCCTTTTTACAATACCATTGATATTTAGTGCTGCACTTTTAAGTTTTGCTCATGGTGCTAATGATGTTGCAAATGCAATTGGACCATTAGCAGCAATAAATGATGCAGTTATGAATAATGGTGTTCATTCAAAAGTTGAAATACCTTTTTGGGTTATGGCTGTTGGGGCATTAGGAATTGCAATT
>JAYEMI010000092.1:10710-13825 GCA_034718015.1 Campylobacterota bacterium
TAATGATGTTGCAAATGCAATTGGACCATTAGCAGCAATAAATGATGCAGTTATGAATAATGGTGTTCATTCAAAAGTTGAAATACCTTTTTGGGTTATGGCTGTTGGGGCATTAGGAATTGCAATTGGTTTAGCACTATATGGACCAAAACTTATTAAAACAGTTGGGAGTGAGATAACCGAGCTTGATCAAACCAGAGCATTTTGTATAGCACTAGCTGCTTCTATTACTGTTATTATTGCTTCTCAGCTAGGTTTACCTGTGAGCTCTACTCATATTGCAGTTGGTGGAGTATTTGGTGTTGGTTTTTTAAGAGAATATCTTTACAACACAGAAGCAAACTTACTTAAAGAGACAAGAGAGAAATTTAAAAAAGATAAAAAAGAACTAGAAGACTTACAAAAAGAGTTTAAAACATTAGATGAAAATAAATCAAAAACGCAAAACGAGTATGAAAGAGTTGTTGAGCTTTATAAAGCGATTGAGGTGCAACAAGGATTAGTAAAAGTTGAGAAAAAAGATTATAAATCTATTGAAAAAATTAAATATGTAAAAAGAGACGCTGTTAAGAAGATTGTTGCTTCTTGGATAATAACAGTGCCAGCAGCAGCAGCTATGTCAGCATCAGTATTTTTCATGATAAAAGGTATTATGAGTTAATACTATTTTATTAAGTGTTAGTTAATAAAAATTGATTATAATAATCAACTATAATTTTTAAAAAGGATTGGTTTGATTTATTTATTGATTTATCTATTTTTAGAGGTGATGATATCATCTTGGGTTGCAGGAAGTATTGGGGGATTGAATACATTTTTTTCTATAATATTGACTGCAATAATTGGTGTATATCTTCTTAAAAATTTTAAATTCTCATTAATGGAAAGTATTAATGAAGCAAGATCTGGGAATATAACTCAAGAGGAGTTTATTAAAACAAATGTTGCTAAGGCTATTGGAGCAGTTCTTTTAGTGATTCCTGGGTTTTTTACAGATTTTATAGGTCTTGCACTACAGTTTGGCTTATTTACAATGTTGCTTACAAAACTTTTTAAGTTTAAAGTACCAAATAATCAAAATCAAACCTATTCTACAAACAGTAGTTTTCACTATACGCAAACAAATTTTAACAATTCAAATTATAAAGGATCAAAAGATGAAATCATTGATGTTGAAGTCATTGACGATAGCAAGTCTATTAAGTAGTAGTTTATTGGCAAATAGTTCTAGTATTGATAAAGAATTATTAAAATACGAAGAGAAAAGAGTTAAAGGGTTTTTTAAAAGAGCAAATGGAAACTTAAATAGTGTAGATATAGTTTTAAAAAAAGATTTAAAAAAAGATGGATGGTATGGATATGCATTTAATCTTGATTTTAATATAAAAGGGAAAGATATCTCTCAAAAAGACTTTTTATTTGCAAAAGGTGATTTAATAGCACCAGAGCTTATAAATTTAAAAACAAAAAGATCATATAAAGACTTGATGTATCCTACACTTTCAAAGAGCTACTTTAGTAAAGAGCATCTAATAGCTGGAGATATAGATGCAAAACATACAATGGTAGTATTTAGTGATCCTTTGTGTCCTATATGTATTGATGAAGTACCTTTTATTATGAAAAAGATAATGGATAATCCTAAAAATATAGCATTGTATTATTATCATATGCCTTTAGATATGCATCCAACTGCAAGAACTTTATCAAAAGCTTCAATGATTGCAAAAGAGCAGGGTATAAAAGATATCGATTATAAAGTTTACTCAATAGATTTTAGTAATTTTTATGATGCATATAAAGAGAAAGATAATAAAAAAGCATTAGATAAGTTTAATGAAATTTTCAAAACTAAAATCACAATGGACCAAATAAACAGTAAAAAATATAATCAAAAAATTGAATATGATTTAAAGATGGCTAGTGATGCATTTGTAAGTGGAACACCAACTATATTTTTTGATTCAGAGATTGATAAGACAAGAACTAAATATGAAAAATATTTAAAATAAATAGGAATAAGATTGGAAAAAATAATAATAGCAACAAGAGCAAGTGACTTAGCACTATGGCAGGCATATCATGTAAAAGATGCAATAGAGATTAAATATCCAAATATTGAAGTAGAACTAAATAAAATTACAAGTAAAGGTGATAAGATTTTAGATAAGCCACTTGCTTTAATAGGAGGGAAAGGTCACTTTACAAAAGAACTTGAAGATGAGATGTTAGCAGGGAATGCACATCTAGCTGTTCATAGTCTAAAAGATGTACCAACTTATATGCCAGAAGGTCTTGAATTATCAGCTATAACAAAAAGAGAAGATCAAAGCGATGTTTTTTTATCACACAATTATAAAACTTTAGAGGAGTTACCAGAAGGTGCAGTTGTAGGTACCACAAGCTTAAGAAGACGAATGCAATTACTTAGTATAAGACCAGATATAAAAGTAAAAGACTTAAGAGGAAATGTAAATACTCGACTTAGAAAATTAAAAGAGGGTCAATATGATGCTATTATATTAGCATATATAGGTCTTCATAGACTTGATTTATTAAAAGATATACCATATACTCAAAAACTTTCTTTAGACCTTATGATACCACCAATGGGTCAAGCAGCACTTGGTATTCAAATCATAAGTTCAAATGAAAAAATAAGAGAGATAGCTTCAATAGTAAATGACCCTGATACCTTTTTATGTACTAAAATTGAAAGGGATTTTATCTCTAAAATAGGGGCAGGGTGTTCAGCTCCAGTTGCTTGTAATGCAACAATAGATAATAGTATAATAACGCTACGAACAATGATAGGGTTTCCTAATGGTACAAATATTGTAAAAAAATCACTTAGTAAAGATATCTCAAAGGCAACCAATATAGGAATAGAGTTGGCAAATGAGATGATTAAGAATGGTATTTTAGAGATATTAAAAGATGCAGAAAAGATTGCATTTAAAGATGAGATGCCACAAAGAATATAGTGTTTAATTTATTTAATCAATAAAAAATTTGATTATTTTACTTAATTATGATATTGTGATTAAAAGTAATAGATGATTTGAATCATCTTTGGTGTGATTTACTATTTAATTATAATTCTCCATTGCTAAAG
>JAYEMI010000092.1:13925-21262 GCA_034718015.1 Campylobacterota bacterium
AATATTGCAAAAGATTTAGGTATCTCTTCAGCCCAATGGCCAATCTCTCTTATGCTTTGGCCATCAGGTGAAATCTTGGCTAAACTAATGACTAGCATAGATATTAAAGATAAAAGAATTTTAGAGGTTGGTTGTGGCATTGCTCTATCAAGTTTGGTTTTAAATAAAAGATTAGCAGATATTACATCAACTGATTATCATCCAAGTGTTGAAGGTTTTCTAAATGGTAACACAAAATTAAATAATGATAATACAATCCCTTTTCAAAGAACTAATTGGACAGATACAGATGATACTTTAGGATTATTTGATCTTATAGTGGGAAGTGATCTTTTATATGAAGAAACGCATATAAAAAGTTTATCAAATTTTATAAATAATCATGCGAATAAGAGTTGTGAAGTTATTATAATAGATCCAGGAAGAGGAAACTTAAATAAATTCACCAAAGAGATGTCTTTATTTGGATTTTCAAATAATATAAATAGTGATATAGATAAAACTGTATATGATTATAAAGGTAAAATAATCCAATATATTAGATAAAGAGTAGATTGATTTTCTAGTAAAATATCTTACTTAGATATAGACCATTTGCTGGTGCTAGTGTCCATGAAATAAGCTTTTGTTTAGTCAATTGATTTATCAAATCTTCGTTTGAAAGTTTATTTGATGATATTTTCATAATAAAATCAACCATCATTCTTATTTGACTTCTTAAATAGGAGTTCGCTTTAAAGTTTAATACATATATATCTTTATATTTGTAAAATTTGATATCATAAATCTCTCTTGTTGTAGATACTGGTTCACTACCTTTTTTACTAAAGTATTCAAAATCATGGATACCTATAAATAGATCAATTGCCTCTTTTATTCGTTTTGGATTTATATCTTCATAGTATGTTACATATTTTGAGTTAAAAGGATTTAATCTCTTATTTGTTATTAGGTATCTGTACTCTCTTTGTTTAGCACTAAATCGACTATGAAAATCCTCTTTTGCTTTGGTAATATCTCTTACAAAGATAGAGTTAGGCAGTAGTTTATTCATTCTACTTTTAAGAAGTTTAATATTATCCCAAAAATCTGGAATATCACAAGAGATAGTTTGTCTAAAAGCGTGAACCCCTTTATCTGTTCTTCCACTAAAGTCAAGAGAAGAATCTATATTTAGTACTTTAAATACATCTAACACTTTAGAGTGTATAGTAACTTTATCTGGTTGTATTTGAGAACCATAATAATCGCTCCCATCATAAGATAGTGTAATTTTAACTCTAAACATTCTAATAATATCTCTTTATTTTTAGATGATATAGAATATAGCTACATATTAACCAAATAAAAGGGATAGTATATAAAGTAATTATTCCAAACTCATTTGATAGTTTTTTTGTTAATAATAGATATAAAGTAGATAGTATAACTGCAAAAGTAGTAGAGTTGTTTTTATCATATCTTGGATTATAATAACCTAATGATATAATAAATAAAATTGATAATATAGGCAGTAGTGCTATTAAAATAGAGAAAGTAAACTGGAAACTCTTTTTTTTATTTTTATCTATATCGCTCCAATATAAAATTAAATCATTTATAGTATTTATATTTCTTGAATCTTTAATCTCATTATTAATTGTCATCTGGCTAAAATCAATTTGAGATAAATTATCATTTATTTTGATTAGTCTACCATTTACTAAGTTTAAACTTAAGATAGAATTATCATTTTTTATAGTTGCATTTTTTGAAATAATTATAGTATCAGTGTTATTTTCTTGCTTAAATAATACTATGTCTTTATACACTTTTTTATTATCTTCATTTACATACAAGAACCAATTACCAAACTGTTGTCCATATTCACTAGCTTTTATATTAAATTGTGCCTCTTTTTTCTTTTTTTCTATAAATGATTTATTGAGGTACTCAGCTTTTGGTGCTAATGCTAGGTTATTTATCAATAAAAACAATGTTATTAAAATTAATATTGGAAAAATTAATCGTATTAGTTTTAAAGGGTTTAATCCAAAACTTGTTATTACAATAAGTTCATACTCACTTGATAATTTACTAATAGTCAAAACAAAAGAGATAAAAATAGCAATAGGAAGAGTATAAAATAGTATGGTTGGTATAACAAATGAGTATAATATAAGTAACTCTAAAAAATTTATCTCAATTACTGAAGTTAAAGCAGCAATTTTAACTAAATAAACAATAGATGTAATTGTATATAAAGTGAAAAAAATTGGGAAAAAAGTTTGGGAAAAAGTTTTTAAAAGATATTTTTTTAAAAGTTTCATTGTATTATACCTCCCAATATATTTTTAATATTTTCATCAAATACAAATACAGCAAATAAACCTAAGCTTAGATATGGAATAAAAGGTGTTTCTATATCTTTTTTTATAAAACTATTTATAAGTGATGGGATTATAGCAAAAATAGAAGCTAAAAAAATAGCAACAATACCTAATTTTATACCAAGTAATCCTCCAATAACTGCAGCAATAGGGATATCTCCCTCTCCCATTGCTCGTTGCGTTTTTAAACTATCATCTTTTAAAATTCTTGATTTTATATTTTGTATATAAAATGTAACAAAAAGCTCAAGCAAGACAAATCCACCTGCAAACACTAGTGCATTATAAAAAGAAAAATGAGGTATAAATAAAGCACATATAAATACAATAATAAGTAAATAATCTGGAACAGCTTTATATCTTAAATCAATAAATGAAAGTATAATTAATATATAAAATAAAAGTGTAGTTATTAAAAATTCAATATTTAATCCTATTTTTATAAATAGTAAAAGTGTTACAAGTGCTGTTAATAATTCAACAGTGGGGTAAAATATAGATATCTCTTTGGAGCAATTTGAACATTTACCTTTAAGAAATAGATATGAGAAAAGAGGTATATTTTCATACCATTTTAGTTGATAGTTACAATTAGGGCATATTGATCTTTTTGGATTCAATAAAGACACACCTAAAGGTAATCTATATATCAACATATTAAAAAAAGATCCAAATATTAATCCAATAAGAGATATACTAATTTCCACTTATTTCACTATTTTCATTTATGTTTTTAAAACTATTTAGAAGTTCAAAAGAGATATCTAGTTTTGCACCCTCAAAAGTTTGGATTGTTTGAGTATTAGTTATTAACTCTATTTTATTAAAATCACTGCCAAAACTATTTTGTTGATCTAAAATATTTAAACACACTGCATCAAGAGTTTTATTTTGTTGCATTGATATAGCATTTTGTTTTGCATTTGTTTGATCTAATTCGGCTTTAAAACCAATAGCATATATATCATCTTTTGAAATATCATTTAAAATGTCAATATTTCTTTTTAGTTTTAAATCCCAATTATTTCCTATATCATCTTTTTTTATTTTTCCATTTTGTGGAAAAGTGGGAATATAATCGCTAACAGCAGCAACACCAAAAAAGTAAGGTTTTTTTTGTATTAATTGCATTGCACTATTATCCATAAGTGTTGCAGTTGACATTTTACCTTTTTTTGCTACTTTGAGACTCTCTTGTATATATTGATACATCTCAAGAGATGATTCAACTTTTATTTTATGTATCTCATTTGGAATTTGTTCATTTGAAGTAGTTACTAGACATACATCTGCACCTTTATAGTATAAAGCAGTTGCTAATGAAGCTGCCATCTTTCCACTACTAAAGTTACTTATATATCTAACATCATCTATTTTCTCAATTGTTCCACCACCATTTAAAACTACTTTTCTATCACTCCAATAGCTATCTTTTAATAACTCTTGGCAAGTTTTATGAAAAATATCAATTGGCTCAGCCATCGCTCCATCACCTATATCTTGACAAGCCAACTCTTTAGTTTGAGTAGAGATGATTTTAAAGTTACATAGCTTTAGCATCTTTAAACTAGCTTTAGTTAAAGGATTTTGTATCATATTTGTATTTGCAGCTGGGCAAAGTAGCTTTATTTTAGGATATGCAAGTGCTGTTTGAGTTAAAATATTATCTGCAATTCCATTTGAAAGTTTATTAATAGTATTTGCAGTAGTGGGAGCTATTACAAATATTTGTGCCCATTTTCCTATTGCTATATGGTTGTTGTAGTTTTCACAACTCCAATCTTCATTTTCATCTGTTAAAACTTTGTTTTGAGATATTGTTTCAAATGTTAAAGGAGTTATAAATTTTTTAGCCCCTGTAGTCATTATCACTTTTACATTAGCTCCTGCTTTTGTATAAAGTCTTATTAGCTCTAGTGATTTATAAATAGCAATACTTCCAGTGACTGCTACAAGGATATTTTTATTTTCTAAAAGTGTCATTGTCTATTATCTTTCTATTTATTATTTCCAAAAAATTTATAAAAGAACCCTTTTATACTTTTTTGTTTTGTACGACTTAGTGCTAAATCTCCACTTTGTACATCTGATGTTATTGTACTTCCTGCAGCTATCAACACATCATCTTCAAGCGTAAGTGGAGCTACGAGTTGTGTATCACTACCTACGAATACATTTTTTCCAATTGTAGTTTTGAACTTATTTTTACCATCATAATTACATGTGATAGTTCCAGCACCAATATTTGTGCCAGTATCTATTTCACAATCTCCAAGATAACTTAGGTGACCAGCTTTTACCCCTGTAAGTTTTGCTTTTTTTGTTTCAACAAAGTTACCTATATGAGTATCTATTAAATGTGAATTTGGTCTTATTCTTGCCATTGGACCTGCATCACTATTTTCTATTATACTATCCTCAACTACAGTACTTGTTTTTATGTGACTATTTATAACTTTCGTATCTCCTAAAAGTGATACACCATTTTCCAATATCGATTCACCCTTTATAACTACACTCTCTTCTATATAAATAGTATCTGGTAACCTCATAATCACACCAGCTTTTAAGAAATTCTCTTTGATCCTTTTTTGATGAATCACTTCTGCATTTGCAAGATCAAGTTTAGAGTTGACCCCTTTGAAATTTTCCTCTTTTACTATGATTGGTTTTATCTCTATATTTTTTTCTACTGCTATTTGAACTAAGTCTGTTATATAATACTCTTTTTGTGCATTATTATTGGATAGATTTGGTAAGTTATTTAATAAAAATTTTGTATCAAAACAGTATATTCCCGCATTTGCAGTATTTACTTTTAGTTCATCTTTACTACAATCTTTTTGCTCTACTATTTTTTTGACTTTTTCATTTTCAATTATCACCCTACCATAGCCATCTGCAGAAGCTAAGTCCAAAACAGACATTGTTAGTTTTTCATCATTATTTATTAGTGTTTTTAGTTCATCTGACTCTATTAAAGGCATATCTCCATTTAAAACAAGTGTTTTTTGATGCTTAGCATCTATATTCATCACAGCTCCACCAGTTCCTGGATAGTTTTGATGGTCTTGAATAACATAGTTTATATTATCAAACTCATTTTCCATAGTTTCTTGAACTAGTTTAGCTTGATGATAAAGTACTACATGGATATCATCACTTAGTTTCTGTGCTTCTTTAATAGAGTAGTAGAGCATCTGCTTACCTGAGATTTTGTGTAACACTTTTGGTAGGCTAGATTTCATTCTAGTACCTGCCCCTGCTGCTAGGATTATTATGGATATATCTTGTTTCATATTTAAAATTCTTTTTTATTTGAATTATATCAAAATAATCTTTAGTGTATATAACCAGTTTTTGGTTCAATACTTAGTGTTGCTTTATTGTTTTGTTCATCATATATATCTATAAAACATTTTTGAGTTATCTCTATTGGATTATTGCCTAGTGTTGAATATATTTTTCCATCATATCCAAAACTTATCTGACCTAATGAACTATTTGTATTGCAACTTACTTCAACTTTTTTTACACCATACTCTTTTGTTAAAAGTATATATTTACTTTCATCTTTTGATGCTTCACAATCCCAATTAGAATATAGGTATTTATTAGTTAGTGGGTCTTTTAAACATTCACTTTTTTTAAAATGCGATGTCCCTCCACTTGTATCGCTATATACTACAAAATACAATCCACCTACACTTGAAGAACAGTTTTGAAATTTTAAAGTCCATAGTTTCTTTTCCCACTCATTATCATTTAAATTTTGTTTGTTATCTATATGTGCGATATATCTTGTGTAGTTTAGGTATAGTTTTAGTTTCTCTTTGGCATGTTTTAGATTATTTGAAGCTGGTGTAAATGTTGATTGTGAAGTAACTATACTAATTAAAATAATAACAAATATTACCTCTATTAGTGAAAAAGATTTTTTATATTTCAATTTGGTATAGTTCAAAAAGCCAACATGTTGTTGGCTTTAAAAAGTCTTATTTAAAGTTAGTAAAATACATTTTACTTTTATCAAGTTTGTATCCCCATGGTTGCCCAGAGTTTTTCCATCCATTCTCTAATCTAAATCCAGCTTTATCACCTTTTTTAGTTTTTGAACCTTCAAAACCATCAGTTACAACATAAACATTTTTATAACCTTTGTTTTCTAGTAGTTTAGTTGCAGGTGCACCTCTTGTACCACCTGATCTACACATAATGATAATAGAAGCATCTTTACTCATACCTTTTAGTTTTAAAGCTTTTGCAACATCTTTCTCAAAGTTTTTATTTGTAACTAATTTAAAAACTGGTTTTTTAGGATGCCATGCATTTGGATTTACAGTTTTAAATGGAATATTATAATCAACTTCATTTGTAAAACCAACAAACATTGCTTCAACAGGATCCCTAACATCTAAAAATAGTACATTTTTAGGATTTGCTTTTTTCATAGCGTATGCTTCTTTAGCATCTACATAAAGTCCCCAAGATGTTTGTTTTTTTGGTGATTTTGGTGCAGGTGCACCAAACAGTGATGATACTACAAAAGTTGTAGCTAATAATGATAAAAGTAATTTTCTCATTTTTTTCCTTTTTATATTTTAGTTGTTTTACGATTAATTATATACTTAATAAAAAAGCCACCCTATATAGGATGACTTTTTTAATGAAAAGATTTAAAAAATTAAATCTCTTCCGCCATTGGAACATCATAAAGAATGTCATCCATTGGGTGTCTATACATAGGCATAGCAAGTCTTTTTTCATCTAAGATATGACCGATAAATCCAATACTTCTACCAACGATAAAGAATGCGTTTAGTGTACCAGAAGAGATAAATTCATTGATCTCATCTTCAGAGTAACCTAATGCTCTCCACATATCAACCATTAAAATACCAATAGTACCATCAACATTAAGAATTAAATTCTCTTTTTTAGATGTAGTAAGAGCTTCAACAGTTCTTG
>JAYEMI010000093.1:0-50191 GCA_034718015.1 Campylobacterota bacterium
AGCTACTTTTTTAAAAGATGTAGCATAATATTTTTAGCACAAAGTTAGCACAGTTTTAGCACAATGATTTTTATGATTTGTAACAAAGCTAGTGTTTAAGGGGTTTAAATTGAAGTGGCTCCGGCACCTGGGATCGAACCAGGGACCAAATGATTAACAGTCATCTACTCTACCGCTGAGCTATGCCGGAACTTGTTTAAAAAGATGTTCTTTTTAAGTGGTGGAATTATAGTGGTTATTTTATTAAAAAGTACTTAAAAATAGGAAAAACTAGTAATTATCTAGGTAAATCTTATAAAGAATAATTTTATAAGTTATTACTAATGAATTTATAGCATATTATCCTTTAGTTTTAGATAGCTATAGCACAGTATTTATATGCTTTGTTGAGAGATTATAAAGTTGCATTTTTTCATAGGATTCAAAATGTTATTAGTGAAAAAATATTCAGATATATGAACAGAATAAGATAAATAATCTTATTCTTGAGATTTACTTAGTTTGTTTTAGAAATTTGGTCGGATTTACTTACTAAACAAAGGAAATATGTGGCGTTGAATTAATTTATCGTTAGGTGTTTTGGGAATGGAGATTGTATATTCCTTACTAACAACTATGTGATACAACACAAAAGTTTAAATTTTATCTATTTTTTTTAAAAGCTTTTTGATTATCTCCACCTCTTTTTCTAATGTTGTTTTTTTCTTTTTTGTTTCAACTGTTTTGAGTTTTGATTTCACCTTCTTCATTTTCTCTTTTAGTGAAAGTTCAATCTCTTTCATCTTATCACTTTTTCTTTTTTGCTCTTTTTTCTTTAAGTCAAAAAAACCTTCTGTTTTCTCTAACAACTCTTTTAATTTCATTATTTAGCCTTTGTTAATTGTTGTA
The DNA here is from genome assembly GCA_034718015.1 of Campylobacterota bacterium. GTDB lineage: Bacteria > Campylobacterota > Campylobacteria > Campylobacterales > Arcobacteraceae > JAIOSF01. The sequence continues at coordinate 889 of JAYEMI010000093.1, forward strand.
TCTTATAATCTTTAATCCATAAAGTTGTTGCAATTTCAATAAGTCTTCTTGAGATATCATATGCATTAGATGAATCATTTATTAAAGATGTTGCCATTTTTGAATCTATTTTATCTTCTCTTATTAGCTTATCTATTTTTCCTGTTTCAACAACATCAAGATCCGCAATCTCTTGCTTTAAAAACTCTATTTTTGTTAAAACTTCAATATCATCATTTTTATTTCTTATGTTGTTGATTTTATTCATCATTGTTGCTATTTTTTCTCTTAAATGATTATATTCCTCTTTTATAACTTCATTATTCCCTTTGATATAAAAGTTTATATTTTTTTGAAGATCTCTTGTATCTTTAATAGCTTCTACAATATCTTTAGATGCTAACTTATAATAATAAACTTTTCTCATTTGCTCTTCTGACATATCTTCTTGTGATAAAGTAGCATAGTGAACAATATCACCATAAATACCCTTAATCTTTTTTGTGTAAAAGTTGTCAATATCAATCTCTATTTTTTCTGTTGAACTTTCAATAACTTTTGATATGTCATCTTTACCATATAAATTGTGTCTATGTAGTGATAATGAGTGAGCAAGAACTTCAGTAGCATTATTATAAAGATGTACAACCTCTTTTTCAATTGCTATTATTGCAGACTCCGGTATATTTATTACTTCACTATCTAAATACTTAGCTTTATCTACATTTTCCTCTTCACTTAGGAATAGTCCTTTTAGAAATACAACAAGTTTATTTGTAAAAGGTGAAACAGCCAATACACCAATAACATTAAATATAGTATGAAATAAAGCTAACTTCATAGCATAGTCTTCATCACTAATTCCAATAGATAATGAGATAACATCAACTAAATCTGCAAGTTGATATAAAAATATAATAGCAATAGCTCCTGTTACCATATTAAAAATAAAGTGGGCAACTGCTAGTCTTTTACCATTTGCATTTGAAGATATCGAACCAATTATTGCTGTTACAGTTGTACCTATGTTTGCTCCAATAGCAAGTGCTAGTGCATTTATATAGTCAATTTGCCCAGTTGCAAGTGCTGTAATTATAATTGCCATTGTAGCACTACTTGATTGGATTACAACAGTAGCTACTGCTCCAATTGCTATATATACAACAACACCTAAGTATCCGTCCATAGCAAATTGAGCTAAGTCAAGACCTGATTTCATAGCTTCAAATCCCTCTTTCATGTATCCAATACCTAAAAAGATGAAACCTAAACCAACTAAAACATTTCCTAAGCCCTGATATGACTTGCTTTTGCTAAATCTAAACATAACACCAAAGATAAGCATAGGCATGGCATAGTGAGCTATTTTTATCTTAACACCAAAAGCTGAAACAATCCAAGCAGTAGTTGTTGTACCAATATTTGACCCAAATATAACTCCAATTGCACCACTTAAACTAATAAGCTCAGCACTTAAGAAGGAGATAACTATAATAGTAAGTAAAGATGAACTTTGAACCACAGCAGTTGCTAAAAAACCTGTACCTATAGCCTTTGGAACTGTTTTTGTACTTTTTTCTAATACTTTTTCTAAGATTCCACCACTGAAAAGTTTAAAGCCATCTTCCATAAATACCATACCAATTAAAAATATAGCAATCCCTGCAATGATTGTTTTTGCATCATTACTTGAAAAAAGTAAATATGCCACCCCTAGTATAAGTAGGGGATTGAATATTTTTTTTATCATACTATGATCCTTCAATAATAAGTTTTGCTATAAGCTCCCCATTTTTATCAGGTTCAACTTTTAAATTAGTTGATATTGGTGTTTTTATATTTGAGAATTGACCCTCAATTGTTTGTAAAACATGCCAATATTTTTCATAAAATGGTGCGTCTATCTCCTTAATATGTTCTCTTTTAATAACTGTTGAGATATATTCAATAGCATGCATATAATATATTTTATTTATAGCTCTTTGAACTCTATACTCTTTCATTATTTTTAGATTATTTATCCATGCAGTTTTTTCTGTACTATTTATTGTTTGATTTTTATCTATATCTTGAATCTCCTCTTCAAGCTTTAATCCATAATTTGTAGCTTCATCATTTGCTATTTTTTCTAATTCTGGCTCATAAGATTTCATAGTTGAAAACATCTCATCATCTGAAAGTCTTTTTGTACTTAAATCATAACTATAATTTTTAAGATCCTCATAGTCTTTATCAATAGCTTTTAAAATTTGCAAAGCAATCATAAGATAAACATACTTATCCTCTTTTCCATCTTTAAAGCTAATACCATGATGGTTAATAAATGGTCTTGGTCCTGAGTATTTTATTTTCATAAGTTTTCCTTTTGGGTTGATTTATAAATTTATTTTAATCTAAAAATGTGTTAATTCTGTGTTAAGAATAAATTTCTAAGTTATTATACTACTAGAAAACTTATAAAAAATTTTAAAATATGCTATTATATAAAAAACTAATAATAGACTTTAAGAATACTTATAAAATCTTGTGATAAAATTCAAAAAAATTATTCACAAAGGATATATGTTGTTTGATACTGCATTAGGTAAGTTTAAAGTTGTTGCTACTGTTGAGGGGATATCATTTTTGGTTTTATTGTTTATTGCTATGCCATTAAAATATATGTTTGGTTATCCAATTGCTACAAAAATTGTTGGGATGATACATGGTGGACTATTTATATGGTATATATATGCATTGTATGAAGCACACAGAGAAACTAACTGGGGATTCAAGTTTAGTGTATGGGCATTTATAGCTTCATTGATACCTTTTGCTACCTTTTATTTAAAAAAACAGTTAGATGCTATAAAATAAAATTTAGTTACAAAACAGTAGCTTTTTTTAATTTACTAATTATACGAGGGATATAGATGGAAGAATATAAATCAGATGTAAAAATTGTAGTAATTGTTATAGTTACAGTTGCTTTAATAATTTTATACAATAAAGACTATCTATTTTCACAAAATACAATTGATCAAATAAAAGTTGTAAAAAATTTAGAACCAATAGATATAAACCATACAACAAAAACAATCAAGTAAAATAGTGAATCAAATAATAAAAATAATAAAAGATAAAATAGACCTAGAAGATAAATATATACAAAATATTATAGCTTTATTAGAAGATGGTAGTACAATTGCTTTTATAGCAAGGTATAGAAAAGATATCACAGGTAATGCTAGTGATGAGATTTTAATAAAGTTTCAAGAGCTATATGAATATAGTAAAAAACTATTAAAAAGAAAAGAGGATATTCAAACTATTTTAAAAGAGAAAGATTCTCTTACTTCAAAACTACAAATAATGATAGATGAAGCTGTAACTTTAACAGCTTTAGAGGATATATACGAACCATACAAAGGTGTAAAAAATAGTAGAGCAGATGAAGCAGTTAAAAATGGATTAACTAATTTAGCTAATATAATATCAACTATGAAATATACAATTGAAGAGATAAATCAAAAGGCAAATAGGTTTTTAAATAAAGATGTTAAAACAATAAAAGAGGCTATTAGTGGTGCAAAAGATATAATAGCAGTAAGATATTCTCAAGAGATTAAAACAAAAGAACGCATAAGAAATAATCTTTTAAATCACGCATTATTAATAACAAAAAAAACTAAAACTTTCGAGGAAAATGGATTATATAAAGATTTATCTAATATATCATCAAAAGTAAAATATCTAAAATCACATAGACTTTTAGCGATATTTAGAGCAGTAAACGAGAAACAAATTAGTTTAAAAATACAAGAAGATGAAAATTATTTGATTGAAGGTATAAAAAAGTATAGAATACCACAACATCTACAAAGTTCTAGAAAATATGTTGAAGAAGCATATATAGATGGATTTAAAAGATTATTACTCCCTAGTCTAAAAAGGGAATTATTATCAAACTTAAAAGAGAAAGCAAGTAATGAAGCAATTGATGTTTTTGGTAAGAATTTAAGTGAATTATTAATAACTTCACCTTTGGTAAATCAAATAATTTTAGGTATGGACCCTGGGTATAAAACTGGTTGTAAACTAGCAGTAATTGATAAAGATGGAAAATATTTAGATTCAAAAGTAATATATCTTTTAAGTGACAAAAATATAAAAGAATCAAGTGAAGTAGTTTTGAATTTAATTAAGAACTATAATATAACCGCTATAGCTATAGGAAATGGAACTGCTTCAAAAGAAACTGCACAATTTATCTCAAAGCTTATTAAGGAAAATAGTTTAAAAATAAATTATGCAGTAGTAAGTGAAATAGGTGCTTCAGTGTATTCAGCATCAAAAATAGCACAAGAGGAGTATCCTAGTCTTGATGTAACTATAAGAGGTGCTATATCTATAGCTCAAAGATTAAGAGACCCAATGTCTGCTTTAGTAAAAATTGATCCAAAGAGTTTAGGAATAGGGCAGTATCAGCATGATGTAAACCAAAAAAGACTAGAGGAAAAATTAAATACAACAACATTTACAATTGTAAATAAAATAGGGGTTGATATAAACTCTGCTTCATATAAACTGCTATCTTTTGTATCAGGTATAACAGAACGATTGGCAAAAAACATAGTTGAATACAAAGAGAAAATAGGGGGATTTAAAACTAAATCTGAACTCTTAAAAGTAAAAGGTATAGGAGCTAAGTCTTATGAACAAAGTGTTGGGTTTATAAGAATAAAAGATGGAAAAAGCTTTTTAGATAATAGTGGAATACATCCAGAAAGTTATGATATAGCTAGATTTATAAAAGAAGAATATGAGAATTTACAAGTCTCTTATGAGAATATCAAAGAATTATCTCATAAGTTTAGTTGTGGAATTGAGAGTTTAAAAGATATTATTAATGAGTTGCAAAAACCAGGATATGATATAAGAGATGAATTAGAACAGGTATCATTTTGTGAAGATATCAAAGATATAGATCAGTTAAAAGAGGGTGATGAAGTAAATGGGGTTATTAGAAATATAACTGATTTTGGTGCATTTATTGATATAGGGTTAAAAAATGATGCATTACTTCATATATCTCAAATATCACATAAAAGAATATCTCACCCTATGGATATTTTGAGTGTTAATCAACAGCTTAAAAATATAAAGATTCAAAAAATAGATATAGAGAAAAACAAAATCTCTTTATCTCTTTTTTAAATATTTTACTCAAATAGTTCAGTACTAAGATATCTTTCAGCAGTGTCACAAAGTATTGTAACTATTTTTTTATTTTTATTTTCATCTAAAGAGCTAATATAGTTAGCAGCATATATATTGGCTCCAGCGGATATCCCTACAAGTAAACCCTCTTTTTTTGCTAAAAGCTTAGCAGTATTAATAGCATCTTCATTAGAAACTTTTATAATATCATCATAAATTTCAGTATTTAAAGTTTTTGGGATAAATCCAGCACCTATACCTTGAATTTTGTGAGGCCCAGCTCTCTCTCCACTTAAAACTGCACTATTTAACGGTTCAACTGCAATAATTTTTATGTTTGGTAAGTGTTCTTTTAAAATTTTACCTGTTCCACTTATTGTTCCCCCAGTACCAACTGCAGCTATAAATATATCTACATCTTTAGCCATATCATTTAAGATTTCTATTGCGGTTGTAGTTTCATGAATAGCTGGATTATTTGGATTTGAAAACTGTTGTAGTACAATTGCATTTTTTTCATTTGATTCTAACTCTTTTGCTTTATTTATAGCTCCACTCATCCCATCAATAGATGGTGTTAATACAATATTTGCACCAAATATTCCCATAAGTTTTCTTCTTTCTATACTCATTGATTCAGGCATAGTTAAAGTTAGTTTTATACCAAGTGAAGCACATTGACTTGCTAGTGCTACTCCTGTGTTTCCACTTGTTGGTTCTATTATGTGGGTATTTTTATCTATGGTTCTATCAAGTAAAGCTTGTTTAATCATATTTAAACCAATTCTGTCCTTTACTGAACTAGTAGGATTCATAAATTCACATTTGGCATAAATTGAACTATTTATGTTATTTAATTGAATTATTGGAGTATTACCTACTAAATCAGATATGTTTTTTGCAATGTTCATGATAATATTAATTATCTAAAATTATCAAAAACTAATGGTGCTTTTAACTCTAATGTTTTTAAATGTGCCATCACTTTTTGTAAGTCATCAAGATTTTTTCCACTTACTCTTATCTCATCACCTTGATTTACTGCAGTTACTTTTAGTTTTAGTTTTTTTATCTCTGTTTGGATAATTTTTGCTTCGTCACTCTCTATAGTATCTACAATTTTGTATGTAAATTTTCTATTATTACCACTTGCATCTTCACTTTTTAGCTCCTCTAGTGAGTTAATAGAAACACCTCTTTTATTCATTTTAGAGATTAAAATATCTTTCATAGCATCTATTTTATTATCACTACTGCTTAGGAGTGTTAATACTTTAGCTGTCATATTTAGATTTATATCTTTTTCCATACCTTTAAAGTCATATCTATTATCAACCTCTTTTTGAGCTTGGACTATAGAATTTTTCATCTCTTGCATATCTAGTTTTGCTGAAATATCAAAACTATGTTCTTTTGATTTTGCCATATTGTCTCCTTGTTTTATAAATTTAGTTTTTTATTATACACAAAATAAGATTTATTGTAAAAAAATATGAATATTTACATCACTTTAAGTTGTTTTAATATAAAATTTTTACTAATTATATTACAAAAATGTTACAATAAAGAAGATGAATGAAAACAATAACACTAGAGTACGAATCAAAAGAACAACTTGAAAACTTTATACTAAAAAATAATATTTTAAATGAAGATAATGTATTAGTGCAAATATTCACTGCAGTACATGATAGATGTTTTATTGATGCACTAGTTCAAAGTATAGTGGATGTAGCTCCTAATGCAAATATAATAGGCTCTACAACATGTGGTGAGATATCCAATAGTGGTTCACTTACAAACTCTACAGTTATATCAATTTCAACTTTTCAAAATACAACTATAAAAACAACTTTAAAAGAACATTGTGGTTCTTGCTTTGATATGGGAAAAAATATTATAAATAGCTTTCCTAGTAATAAAACAGAAGATTTGAAATTAATTATTTCATTCGCTGATGGTCTTAATACAAATGGTGAGGAGTACTTAGATGGTATCTCTTCTGTTAACGAAAAGATAATTGTTTCTGGAGGATTAGCTGGAGATTATGAAAAATTTACTGAGACATTTGTTTTTACTCAAGATGGAGTAATAAACAATGGAGCAGTTGCTGCTGCTTTTTATAATAAAGATTTAAATGTTTTTACTGATTATAGTTTTAATTGGGAAGCTGTAGGTAAAAAACATATTGTTGAAAAATCAGAGAAAAATAGAGTTTATCAAATAAGTGGTATGACACCTGTAGATTTTTATATATATTATTTAGGAGATGATATAGCTAGGCTTTTACCTGCAATTGGAGTAGAATTTCCACTTGTCATTAAAAAAGACAATGTAGTAATTGCAAGGTCAGTTTTAGTAAAACACGATGATGGGAGCTTAAGTTTTGCAGGTAACATTCCTCAAGGAAGTGTTATTCAGTTTGGACATGGTGATGTTCAAATGATAATACAAAGGGGTGTTGAGAATATTAAAAATATTATGAATAATCCTGTGGAGTCTATTTTTATTTATTCTTGTATGGCAAGACGCGCTTTACTGAAGGATGATGTAAACTTAGAGATTATGCCGCTAAGAGAGCTGGCTCCTGTAAGTGGTTTTTTTACCTATGGGGAGTTTTATCACAATTGTAGTAGTGATATATGTAACGCAAAACTTTTAAATCAAACTATGACAGTTTTATCTCTAGCAGAAGCTAATAATAGAGTTGAAAAAGTATCTGCTAATATCTTTAGTCAAAATCCACCAGAGGTAAATGATGCAGGATTACATAGAACGCAAGCATTATCTAATTTAATAGAGAGAACAACAAAAGAGTTAGAGGAGTTAAATAGTAGTTTAGAAAAAAGAGTTAAAGATGAAGTTGCAAAAAATAGTGAAAAAGATTCATTGTTGCAAGTTATGCAAACACAAGTTCAGTTGGGGGAGATGATGGAGATGATTATTCATCAATGGAGACAACCCTTAAGTGCTATTACTTCTTCTGTTACTTCTATTCAAGTATATAATGATATGGATATGTTAAGTGGTGATATACTAAGTGATTCTTTAGATAATATATTATCATATTCAGATCATTTAAACAGTACAATTGAGGATTTTAGGCAACTTTTTAAATCAAATATATTATTAGAAGATTCAAATACGAAAATGCTATGTAAAAAAGTGATTAGCATAATAAAACCAGTTTTTGAAAAAAACAATATCACTTTAGAAACAAACTATGATACAGATTCAGATATTAAAGTTTCTATTGGTTTGGTTATGCAAGTTTTATTAAATATAATTAAAAATGCAGTGGATATACTTTTGGAGAAAAAAATAAATAAGCCACAAGTTACAATCAATACATATGATGATGAAAAGTATTCTATAATAGAAATATGTGATAATGGTGGTGGTATTCCAGATGATATTTTACCAAAAATATTTGATAAAAGATTTACTACAAAAGAGAATGCAGACGGAACAGGGATAGGTCTTGATATGTCAAAAACAATCATAGAGACAAAGTTAGGTGGTAAAATAACTGCTCATAATAAAAATGGATTAGCAATCTTTACTATTAAATTGTTGAGAAATTAACCACCTGTTTCATAAAAGGCACGATCAGATTTATCCTCATCACCCCATTTATTTTTTTCTGGTTTATTGATTAAAACATCTCTTAAAATCTCTTTAGCTTTTGTGATATCCTTTGCTCTTACAGCATCAGCAATACTAAGGGCATCTTCAAAGTATAAACATGGAATCAAATAACCCTCAGCAGTAATTCTAAGGCGATTACAATCGTTACAAAAATCATCTAAGTGTGGTTCTATTATACCAAACTTATAACCATCATCTAAAAAGTAGTCTTGAGATGGACTAGCTCCTTCTCTTAACCCTTTTGTAAAATTATATTTATTTGCTATAATCTCTTGAATCTCTTGTGAATTTAATCCTTTTTTCACATTTGCATGTGAATTCTCCATAAACTCAATAAATCTTACCTCATAGCCTTTATCTTTACAGTACTCAAGAATATCTAATATCTCATTATCATTTACATCTTTCATAGGAACACAATTTACTTTTACTTTCATACCTACTTGAGCTGCTTTTTCTATTCCTCTTATTACTTGAGCTAAAACATCTTTTTGTGCTATATGGTGTGCGACCTCAGGTTTTAAACTATCAAGTGATACATTTATCCTTTTTAATCCAGCATCTTTAAGTGTTTGGGCTACATCTTCTAATAAAAAAGCATTAGTTGTAAGAGCCAAATCAACATCAGGAGCATAAGAAGAGATCATTTTTATAAATGACTCTAAACCTTTTCTTAAAAGTGGCTCTCCACCAGTTAACCTTACTTTTGTTATCCCTTCATCAATACCTACTTTAATAAATTCAAACATATCTTCATATGATAAAAGGTTTTCGTGTGGTACCCATGTAAAAGGTTTTTCAGGCATACAGTACTGACATCTAAAATTACATCTTTCTGTAACTGAAACTCTTAAGTAGTTAACAACTCTATTGTGTCCATCTATTAGCATTAATTATCTTTCTTTTTAAATATATCTAGGATAGTAGTATAAGTTTACTTATAGTTTATTTTAAATTCATTAGTTTTTTTGTTAATTCTTTAGTAGATAAAATTGCTTCATCATTTTCATGCAAGGTAAATCCCCAATTAACTAATATATTATCCATATTTGCAGATTTTGCTGCTCTTAAATCTTTATGACTATCACCTACTAATATTGATTTATTTGAGTTGATATTTAATTTATCAAGTGTTTTTAATAACATATCAGGATGTGGTTTTGGATTCTTTACACAGTTAGCACCAATTACCATATCAAAATGCTTATCAATATTAAGATGTTTGATCATTTTTTTAGAAAATTCAACTGATGCATTAGTTGCAATTGATAAAATAAAATTATTACTAATTTCATCAAGCATCTCCTCTATACCATCATAAAGAATTATGTCATTTATACAGTTATTATCATAATACTCAGTAAAAAGTTTTGTTTGTTCATCTGTAAAGGAGCTTGTACCATAAAAAAACTCTGCAGCATTGATATCTGGATTGTTTATTTGTTCAAGCATCTCTTTTTTTGGTATTGAACTAAGTCCTAGGTTATCTCTTACATAATTAATTGTATTTGAAATTACATCTCCACTATCAATTAGTGTACCATCCATATCGAAAATTATAAGTTCTTTTTTTTCCATTTTGTCTCCAAAAGATATAAAAAAAGGGTAAAGATTAAAATCTTTACCCTTTTTAAAATCATAGTAATATTATTTTACTTTTTCTAGGTAATCACCAGTTTTAGTATCACACTTAATTATATCACCTTCAACTAAATGAAATGGTATTTGAACAACAGCACCACACTCTAAAGTAGCAGGTTTTTTACCACCTTGAGAATCACCTTTAAAGTTTGGCGGAGTCTCAACAATTTTCATCTGAACTGTTGAATTTGGCTCAACTGTAATTGCTTCACCTTTATAAAACATCATCTCAACACTATCACCATCAATGATCCATTTTTGGGCATCTCCAACTTGTTCTGATGTTAAACCAATTTGGTCATATGTTGTAGTATCCATAAATTGAAGCATCTCACCATCATCATATAGAAACTGCATAGTTTTTTGTTGAAGGTCAGGAGTTTCAAACTTGTCTCCAGCGTGAAATGTTTTATCTATTGTTTTAGCATTTAAAAAATTCTTGATTTTACATCTAACAAATGCAGCACCTTTTCCAGGTTTTACATGTGCATAATCCATAATTCTATATGGGATACCATCAACTTCTATTTTTAAACCTTTTTTTAAATCACTCATACCTAATGCCATGTTATTCCTTTATATTTGTGCATATGAAACTGTTTTAGCAGCTTCAATATTTTCTAGTTTAGTAAGAGTATCACTAGATACATCTTCATCAACTAAGATTACAGATAAAGCACCATCTTTGCTTCTTCCAAGTCTAAAGTCTGCTATATTAATACCCTCAGAAGCAAGTATATTACCAACACTTCCAATTACACCAGGTACATCAGAATTTGTTAACAAAATCATTTTTCCACTTGGCTCTATATCCATTAAATAATCATTTATTTTAATAATTCTTTGAACATCTTCTTCAAAAATAGTACCACTTGTAAAATTAACACCATTTTTTGTTGTTATTTTTACAGTAACTTGATTTTTAAAAGCACTTGTATTTGTATGAACTGAAGAATCTATTTTAATACCTCTTTCATTTGCTACAAATGTTGCATTTACATAGTTTATTTTTTCATTTGTTAAAGAGTGAGTTAATGCTCCTACAATTGCAAATGTTTCTAAACTTTCTAAATAGTCAGATATTTCACCCTCTGCTTCTATTTTAATTGATTCAATAGCACTTTTATCCATTTGGGCAATTAAAAAAGCCATTTTTTGAGTTAATTCTAAATAAGGTTTAACAAATGATGGAATTTTTGTTTCATCAATTGGTAAGTTTAAAGCATGCGGATATCCAATACCACGAGCTGATTTAATTGCATTATTTGCAGCTTGAGTTGCTATTTTATATTGAGACTCAACAGTATTAGCTCCAAGGTGTGCAGTTACAATTATATTATTTAAATCTAAAAGAGGATGATCTGTTGCTGGTTCTTTATTGAATACATCAATTCCAGCCATAGCGATTTTTCCACTTTTTAGATTATTGTATAGAGCTTCTTCATTATATAAACCACCTCTTGCACAATTGATAAGGATAACACCATCTTTCATTTTTGAAATCTGCTCTTCATCAATCATATTTAAAGTTTCTTTATTTTTTGGAGTATGTATAGTGATAATGTCACAGTCTAAAATATCATCAAAATTGGTTGTATATTTAACATCTAAATCTGTAGCTTTTGAAGACGATATATAAGGGTCGTAAGTTACAACATCCATCTCAAAAGATTTAGCTCTAAGTCCTACTCTATGTCCAATATTTCCAAAACCAATGATACCTAGTTTTTTACCATAAAGTTCTTGACCATACCAGTCTTCTCTTTTCCAGACTCTTTGATCTTTTAATTGAGCGTGAGCATAAGGCATTTTTCTCATACAAGAAAGCATATGTGTCATTGTAAGCTCTGTTGCTGCTATTGTATTGGCTGTAGGTACATTCATAGCTATTACACCGCGTTTACTACAACCATTCATATCAACATTATCAACACCAACACCTGCTCTTACAACTGCTTTTAAATTAACAGCTGCATTTAAAAATATTTCATCAATATCTGTAGAGCTTCTTGTAATACAAACATCAGCATCTTTAACAACATCTAAAAGGGCAGTTTTATCAATATCAGCTGCATAAACATAGTTGATGTCACTTGTATTTTTTAATATGTCCAATCCACTTTCGTGGATATGGTCACATACTACTATTGTAGGTTTACTCATTATAATTCTCCGTTATAGAAATCTATTATATTTTTCCTGCTAGTGCATCACCTAAAGTCATAGTTGAAGTATCATTAACTGTTTTTAATACATCTCTCTCTTTTTGTGATTCTAGTCTTCTTACAGATAGTCTTACTCTATTTCTTTGTTTGTCGATATTTACAACTACAGCTTCAATCTCATCACCAATTTTAAGCTCTGGAGTCTCTTCATCTTCTTTTAATAAATCTTCTTTTCTAACAAGTCCATCAAGATTATCTTCTAGTTTAACAAATAAACCGAAATCTTTAATATCTTTAATTGTTGATTTGATTATGTCACCAGGCTTGTGAGCTTTTTCAAATCTTTGTGCTGGAGAATCTTGTAAATCTTTTACACTTAAAGATATATTCTCTTTTTCTGTGTCAATTTTGATAATTTTAACTTCAACTTCATCATCTTTTTTATATATAGCTTTACATTTAGTATTTGATTCCCATGAAGCTTCTTCATTATGTAAAAGACCATCAACAGTTCCTAGGTTTATAAATGCACCAAAATCAGTTAATGTTGCAACTTTACCAGTTACTATATCTCCAACTTTATTTTCTTTTATAAATGTTTGGAAAGGTTTTGGTTGTAAAGATTTTAAACTTACTCTTAATCTTCTTTTATCACAATCTAAATCTATAACTTCAACATTGATCTCTTGACCAATCTCTAAGTAGTCTTTAGGATTTTTAACATTTTTATTCCAAGAAATTTCTGAAATATGAAGAAGACCTTCAATATCATTTCCTAAGTCAACAAATGCTCCATAAGATTCAAAGTTAGATACAGTTACAGTAATAGTGTCACCAACTTCTAGTTCATCTTTCATCTCTTCCCATGGGTTAGATAAAGCATCTTTGATTGATAATGATAAGTGACCTTTCTCTTTATCGTAAGATTTAATTACAGCAGTTACCTCTTCACCTTCTTTGTAATAAGCAGATGGATTAACTGGTCCTTTGTAAGAAATTTCATTGTAGTTAACTAAACCATCAACTCCACCTAAGTCTACAAACATACCATAGCTTGTAATCTTTTTAATAGTTCCAGTTTGTGGCTCATTTTTTTCCATTAACTTAGCTATTTTTTCTTCTTTGTTTTTTTGAGACTCTTCGATTAGTTTTCTTCTTGAGATAACGATACTATTAGTTTCTGGTTTTGCTTTAAGAACTACAGCTTTGATTTTTTTACCAACTGCACCAACAGCTTTTAAGAAACCTTGTGCCATTGGCATAAAGTATTCAATTCCATCTTCACCTTGAACAACAAATCCAGCTCTTGGTTTAACAGATACAACCGTACCTTCAACTATTACATTTTCAGGTTCTTCTCCATGTGCTGCAAAGAATGCATCAAATTTCTCTTTTTGTAATACTTTTTTGTAAGATATTGATAAATTTTCACCTCTTGTACCTGTAACCATAACAGTGATTTTATCACCCTCTTTGTACTTAACTTCACCATTAATTGTGATCTCTGAAGTATAAATTTGACCTTCTCTACCACCGATACTTACAACAAAGTTATTTTCATTGATTGATACTATCTCACCTTCAGTTATTGTATTTGTTTCTGTACTTTTCTCGCTCTCCTCTAACATCGCTGCGAAGTCTTCACCTTCACCTAATTCAAAATCTTCTAATTTTTTCATTGACACTTGCCTACCCTTATTTTAATTTTGGGCTATTATATCTAAAATTGACTTTATTTTTTATGAGTTATTAAAAAGAGTAAAATATTTACTATTTAAATATTTTCTATTTGGTTAATTACTTTTTGTATTATCCAATCAGGAGTTGAAGCGCCAGCAGTGACACCACATATGTTTTTATTATTAAACCATAATGATTCTAGTTCAGTTTCATCTTCAATTAAATAGCAGTTTTTACAGTTTTCCTTAGATATTGTAAAGAGTTGTTTTGTATTTGAGGAGTTTTTCCCACCAATTATTATCATTAAGTCAACTTCACTAGATAGTTCTCTAGTTGCTGCTTGATTTTCAAATGTTGCATCACAAATAGTATTAAAAACTCTAACTTCTTTATATTTTAAAATAAGTTGATTTACAATACTGAGGTATTTTTCTTTTTGTCTAGTAGTTTGTGCTACTGTTGCTATTTTTTCATATTTGAATTTTATATTATCTAGCTCATTCTCTTCTAATACAACATAAACATCATCGCCATAGCTTTTTACACCTTTTACTTCAGGATGATTTTCATCTCCAAATATCACTATACTGTATTGCTCTTTTGACATATTTTTTACTATTTGTTGTGGAGTTGTTACAAATGGGCAAGTAGCATTGATAACATTGATATTTTTCTCTTTAAGAGATTTTAGGTCATCTTTTACTATACCATGAGTTCTAATGATAACAGTATCGTTATCTTTTGCTTCATCAATATTATTATATAAACCAACATTAAAATTATCTTTGAGTCTTTCAATCTCTTTTTGATTATGGATTAGTGGACCCATTGTTGCAGAGTTTTTATGATCCTCTGCAATCTTTATAGCTCTTTTAACTCCAAAACAAAAACCGTAACTTGACGCTAGTTTAACTTTCATACTTTTATGCTCTTAGTGATTCTAAAATTTCAGTAAAGTTAGGAAAACTTGTCTCTATACATTGTGTATCTTCAATCTCCATATCACATAAAAGCCCTGCTATTGCAAAACTCATAGCGATTCTATGGTCACCTGATGAGTTTATGGTAGCTTTTTTTAAGTTTGAGTTACCAAGTATTGTATAACCATCTTCAAACTCTTCATATTCAACACCACATAGTTTTAGATTATTAACAACAGCACTGATTCTATCTGATTCTTTTACCCTTAGCTCTTCTGCATTTTTAACTGTGCTTGGACCATTTGCTATTGACATAGCAATACTTAGTGCTGGTAGTTCATCAATTAGCCATGCTATATTTGAATCTACTGTTACACCATTTAAGCTATTGTGCTCTACAATTATATCTCCAATAGGTTCATAGATATCTTCATGTTTTACATAAGTTACATCTGCACCCATCTTTTCAAGTATCTTATATGCTTCAATTCTAGTAGGATTTAGAGTAAGATTTTTTAGTGTCACTTTTGCACCTGGTACAATAGCAGAAGCTACTGCAAAGAAAAATGCACTTGATGGATCAGTTGGTACTGTGATATTTAGTGGCTTAAGTTTTTTAGTCAATGGCTCAATCTCTATCCAACCATCTTCATTTGTTTTTATAGATGCACCCATACCATTTAACATACGCTCAGTATGATCTCTTGATAAAAGCTCCTCTTTATAAAAACAAACACTATGACTTTGTAAAGCTGCTAAGATTAAAGCAGATTTTACTTGAGCTGAATCTATTGGACTTCTATATTTAAATGAGTCTAGCTTTCCACCTCTTATATGAAGTGGTGCTTTGTTTCCATCTTCTCTACCATCAATTTTCGCACCAATGTTTCTTAGTGGTTGAGCAACTCTTTTCATTGGTCTACTTCTTAAGTATTTATCACCAGTTAAAATAAAACTTCCCTCGATTCCAGCTAAAAGTCCAGCATATAGTCTCATACCTGTTCCTGCGTTTCCACAGTCTAGTACATCATCTGGTTCAGTTAGATTCTCAGGAGGAGTAATAGTAATAAATTCTTTATTATCTTCAATAGTTGCACCAAGTTTTTGAGCAATTCGCAAGCTATCCATAGTGTCTTCACCACGAAGATAGTTTTTAATCACTGATGGTTTATCACTTAATAAACTAAACATAGCACATCTATGTGATATAGATTTATCACTTGCTATGTTATCTATAGTTATATTAAAAGGTTTGTTTAGCTTTGATATACTTAATTTTTCCATTATCTAATACCTATATTTAACTCTTTGTTTAATGTTTGTAAAATAGTTTCCATAATATCGTTTATCTCATTCTCTTCCATAGTTTTAATATCTGATTGAAGAACAAATTTGATTGTTAAACTTTCATTATCGCCTAATTTCTCATCTCTATATATATCTACAAGGTTATATTGTTTTATCTCATTAATATTTAAAGAGTTAATAACTTTTTTTATATCTTTATACTCAAGATTGATTGGGGCTATTATACTTAAGTCTCTTTTAGAAGACTGAAATTTAGATATATTTTGTGCGATAGTTAAATCATCTGCTAGTTTATCAAAATTTATTTCACAAATAAAAGTATCACTATCTATATCAAAATCATTTGATACATTAGGGTGAAGCTTATAAACTTCACCTATAATATTTCCGTTTTGGATAATATTTCCATTTTGGTAAGGGTGTATAAAACTATTTTCACAAGAGACTTTAGCTTCTAGTTCAAAGTTTCCAATAATACTTGAAATTTTATTCGCGAATGTAAAAAAATCTATTTTTTCTGGTTTTCCACTATTTTTTATATCATCATGCTCTTTTTCACCACTAAATATAAATCCAATAGATTTAGTTTCATCTCTGTTTTTGTCAAATTTTACACCAATTTCAAATAAAGCGATAGATTTAAATCCTTGCTTAATATTATGAGATGCTGCTTGAACTAAGTTAATAGCCATAGTTGTTCTAAATGTATTTAATTCATTTACAATAGGGTTCATAATATCAAGTTTTCTTGTTACAGTTTGAAAATTATATTTTTCAAGTAGTTCTTTATTTGTAAATACATAAGTTATGGTTTCAAAAAAACTATTAGTTACAGCTTTTGCTCTAATATCATTTTGTAAAATTAATTTATTTGATGTATTGTTTATTCTATTGTACTCTTCAATTAAAAGTGGTTTTGACTCTATTTTATCAATACCAACAATTCGTACAATCTCTTCAGTAATATCAGCTATATTTTTAATATCATGTCTAAAGTGGGGAATTGTTATTGTAAGAGTATTATGACCATTAGTTTTTACTTCAAAACCAAGTGACATAAGTATTTTTATAATCTCACTTTTATTTATCTCTTGACCAATTATATTATTAATTTTTTCTAAATTAACAGTTATTATATTTTCACTTAATATATTCATAAATACTTTACTACCATTATATATAGTAGCTCCATTAATTGATAATAGTGTTACTAGGTTATCAATACCAGAATTTAAGCTTGGTTCACTTCCTCTTGAAGATTTATAATAAATATCTCCTGTTTTTTGTTTTTTATCAAATACTTTTTGTGCTAAACTTTCAGGATTTGTGTAACTAGCTTCAATTATAACTTCATCGCTCTCATTTGCTATATGACCAGCTTCTATACCAATTGTGCTTAAAGGTACTTTGCCACTAACTGTATCAAATCCATTTTCATCTTGAGTTACACTTAGAGTAACTAAGTTATTTGATTGTAACGTAGCAATAGATTTTGTATAAACATTTAAAAGAACACCTGTAGAGTGTGTAGAATAAGCAACAGCTGTTTCTATATCTGTATTTTTAAGAGCATCAACAGTTGATGCTCTTAGTTTTTCCAATACATTTAATTTAAAATTACTAATATCAACAGCTTTGTATATCAAGTTTGATTGACATTTAGCATCGTAATCTACATCAAAAACTTGCCCTATACCCTTGTGATTTGACTTATTAAGTGGATCTATAATGTTTAAGGGAATATTAAAATATGTACTAAGCTCTCTTGCTATTCCATTTATACTTAAACAATCACCTCTATTTGCAGTTAGCTCTATCTCTATAATTTCATCATTTAATAGTGTATATTCATTTAACTCTTTTCCTAATATTAATTCACCAACAGAGTTATCTAATACTAATATTCCATCATTTAATTGAGGAAGACCAATCTCTGTAGAGCTACATATCATTCCGTTTGAGTCTACACCTCTTAATTTTGCTGCTTTTATTATAAAATCATTACCCAAATCAGCACCAACAGTAGCAACAGGTACAATTTGCCCTGCATCTACATTTTTAGCGCCACACACAATTTGCACAGATTCATCTCCTAAATCAACTTGGCAAATATTTAGTTTATCTGCATCTGGATGCTTCTCTTTTGATGTGACTTTACCTATGATAACTTTATTTGGTATTAGTACTCTTTGTGTACTGTCTACTTCTAACCCTATAGAGTTAAGTGCTTTACAAATAGTATCTGTACTAAGTTTTGAAATATCCAGATACTCTTGTACCCATTGTCTTGTTATAATCATCTAAATTGTCCTAATAATCTAATATCGCTTTCAAATAGAGATCTTAAGTCTCCAATTTTGTGAATAAGCATTGCAAATCTTTCAATTCCTAAACCAAATGCATAACCACTAACATTTTTATACCCAACAGCTTTAAATACATTTTCATCAACAATTCCACAACCTAATACTTCAAGCCATCCAGTTTGCGAACAAACTCTACATCCACAACTTTTACCTATTTCTTCATCTTTACAAAAAATACAACTAATATCAACCTCTGCAGATGGTTCTGTAAAAGGGAAAAATGATGGTCTAAATCTAACTTCAACTTCACCAAACATATGGTGTAAAAACTCTTCCATTACAAATTTTAAATTAGCAAAAGATACCACACCTTCTTTTTCAACAACCAAACCTTCTATTTGATGAAACATAGGTGTATGAGTAATATCAAAATCTTTTCTGAAAACTGTACCTGGAGCTATCATTCTAATTGGTGGTTTAGTATTCATCATAGTTCTTATTTGTACAGGACTTGTATGTGTTCTTAAAACAGCGCCATCATTACAATAAAAAGTATCTTGCATATCTCTTGCTGGATGATACTTCGGTAAATTTAACGCTTCAAAGTTATGAAAGTCATCTTCAACTAATGGACCCTCTTCAATACTAAAGTTTAAGTTTTGAAAATATGTAGTTATTTTATTTAAAGTAAATGAGACGGGATGATATGCACCATTTGAATTATCTGAACTGAATTTAGTAACATCAATTTTTTCAGATTCTAGTTTTTTTTCAAGTTCTGTAGCTAATAGAATAGTTTTTTTATCATCTAAAGCTTTAGAAACTTCAGTTTTTTGTTTATTTAAATTTTGTGCAAACTCTTTTTTTTGTTCATTTGGAACATCTTTCATCTTAGCAAATTCTAGTGTTAAAACACCTTTTTTACCTAATATATCAACTCTTAGTTGCTCTAATTGCTCTAAGCAGTCACAACTATTTATCTTATCTAACCATTCTTTCAAATGTTACTCCTAAGTATAGGTCTTTTTTGTTTTGACCATTAATTCTTGCGATTATACTTAAAAATTAATTACAGTTTGGTTATATAATTTTATGCTATCTATTTTAATAGTTTAAGATATAATTATAGTATAATTAGTTTAATATAAATCAAAAGGGGTATTTTATCATTTTAAACAATCAAACATTGAAAGAACAGTTTAGTACATTTTGTAATAAAAATAATCCTCAAAATATGGAAGAGGCGATAAATTATTTTACCATATTTGGGGGACTTGATATAAGAGTCAACACAACTTTACCTATAGAAGATCAAATACAAGATATAATTCTTGATGACTATAAACACTTAAGAAATATTATAGGAGATATTGCTACACAAGATCCACTTTTACAGTCTATACTTAGTGGTGCAGCAATGGGTGATAGTAGAACAAATTCATCTTTTAGAAGAGCTAATGTATCTTTTGATAATGGAATGGATTGTGTGGAAGAGCTTTGTGATTTGGGTGCTATAACAATAAATAGATCTTTACATCACCTTACAAATCAAAAAAGTGATTCTGAAATAGCTAAAAAACTTACATTTACAACACCTTTTTTAAGATTTTGGTTTGCTTTTGTATCACCAATTTTTAAAGGGGTAAGAGATGGTGAATATACTGAGTTTTATAAAAATTTTGAAAACAAAAAACTTGAATTTACAAATCTTATATTTGAACAGTTATGCCATGAATTTATTAAGTGTTCATTTGATGAAGATTCCATAGATCAAATTGGAAGATATTGGGATAATGAAGTTGAGATAGATCTTGTAGCAAAAACCTATTCAGGTAAGATAATTGTAGGAAGCTGTAGATATACAAACTCAAAAATTAAAAAAACAGAACTTACAAAAATTAAAGATGATTGTGAGCATATAGAACTTAAACCAGATATAATAGTATTGTTTTCAAAAAAAGGTTTTACCAATGAAGTGAAATCACTAAAAGGTGATGGGTTCAAATTATATACAGTAAAAAGTTTGAAAGCTTTAATCTCTTAATAAATAGATTTATAAAATTTCACCGTCACAACTAAAAAGGCTTTTATATAGTCTTTTTAGTTATATTTAATTTCAAATCCACTATTAAATATTTCATTACAATTAAATTTATCAATATTTTCAACTATACTATTAGGTGAACCATTTTCTAATATTTTGATAAAGTTTTCTATATTTTTATCTTCACATGTTACACATGCTTCAACTGTCCCATCGCTAAGGTTCTTTACATATCCATTGAAATTTTCTTTTTGAGAGTTTTTATCAATATTTTTTCTATAAAATACACCCTGAACTCTCCCTGATACAATAAATCTATAGCTTTTCATTTTTCTTTTTAGCTTTCTTTTTTATACTTTTTAAGTATTTTTTTGCTGTTACTTCAACACCATCTACTAAAATGTGTGTAGCTATTCCTCTTTTTAGCATCTCAATATGGTTAAACCAAAAGTCTTTTCCAATAAGCATCTCATTAAACTCTTTTTTTGATAAAAATTTTTTACTCAATATAACATCTTTGAAAAACTTTCTTAAATGTTTACTTGAGTGTTTAATTCTAGTTTCTATCTCGCCACCTTTTCCACCAACACCACCAGAGTAGTCATGAAACATTAAATCACTTCTAGGAGTTACAACTCTTTTATCACCCATACAAAAAGTTAAAGCACCCATAGAGTATCCACAAGAATCAAGTATAGTGGTTGTTCTATTGTTGAATTTATTTTTAATGATTGAGTAAAATTGACTACCTTCATTTACAAGACCACCTCGTGAATTTATACGAAGTTCTAGTTTTGAATCATTTGGTGCATCCCATAGTTCATTGTACATCTCATGTAAACCACCATTTTTTTCCATAAACGAATCTACAAATATTCTGTATTGAACATACTCTTTTTGTTTTTTATATGTATCTGAAGTTACTTGTATATCTTTTGCGGCTATCTTCTTTTTAAATAGGGTATGGTATTGGGCATCTATTTTATCATCTTTTGAAGGTGATGCTTTTTTCTCTATAATCATAAAAATCCTTTATTTACAATATTTTATCAAAAATAATTTAACTATTGATTATAGTATAAAAATAATTTAGTTATAATCAAAATAAACTAAGGATATTATATATGTGTATATTTTGTAAAATAATAGAAGGTACTATTCCAAATAAAACAATTCTTGAAAATGATAATTTTTTAGCATTTGAAGATATTAACCCACAGGCAAAAGTTCATGCACTTATTATTCCAAAAGTTCATGTTCAATCATTTAATGAAATAACACCAAATATTATGGCAGAGATGACAACTTTTATTCAAGAAGTAGCTTTAACATTAGGTGTAAAAAGTGATGGATATAGACTTATTACAAACATCGGTCAAAATGGTGGACAGGAGGTTGGTCATATACACTTTCATCTTTTAGCAGGTGAACAGCTAGGGGCATTAGTATAATGCAAGTTTTTGGTAAGTTTTCAATTGTACATGATTTAGAGTATTTAAAAAAGTGTTACATTTATATAAATGAAAATGATGAGGATAATTGTGATAGTGAAAAATTGAATTTGCTTTTAAAGAAAAAAAGTAAAAATGTTGTAGGGACAATTTTTTTATACAATCCAACTACAGCTCCAATAGGATTAAATATAGATGAAAAACTATCACACCAAGGGTTTGATTTTGATGGCGGTTTTGTTGAAGTTCAAGCAGAGGATGCTGTAAGAATTACTGCTAAAAGTCTGAAAAAATACAAAGGAAAACTTGTAGAGGTTAAATATCTATTTAATTATAATAAAAAAGATATACAACCAACAAGTACTTTAGAAGTTTTAGATATGGATTTAGAAAAATTACATACAAATCTATTAACAGTATTTGCTAAAGATGATAACTTTCACGATTATAAAAATATAAGTTACAATGGTAAATTTATATTTTTTGCATGGGGACATAAATTTGATAGACACCATACAAATATCTCTACCTATGCTACAAATATAGCTCAGTGGGCTAAAAAAACAGGTAAAGAGATATCATTTGTTTACGATGGATCTCACGAGGAAGATTACAGTTTTGAGTTTACAAGATTTATCTCACCTGTAAATTTTGGAAAATTAAAAACAATAGTTCCATATGCAATAAATGAAATATTTTCAAAAGATATTGTTGAACCATACTGTATAAAAGGTTTATAAAGTTTTTTAAATTGTTTTTATTGTTTAATATTTAAAAAATAACTTTTTGTGTATAATATGATAAAGGATAAATAATGTTTAATAAATTAAAAGTTTCAACAAAAATAATAATACCAATAGTGATAATTTTGACTATAGGAAATATAATAACAAATTATGTAACAACTTCACAAATGCACAGTTTAGTAAAAGATAGTGCAAAAGAATCTTTGAGTATGTTAACTGATTCTATTTTCATAACTTTAAGAAATGCAATGAATACAGGAGATCCTTCTGTAATTAAACATGCAGAAGATCAAAGTAGAAAAGAGATAAAAGGGTTGGTTAATTTAACTGTTGCAAAAAGTAAAGGTACTATAGAGATGTATTCTCCAGATACAAAGTTTACTACAGATAAAGAGATACTAAAAGGGTTTAAGACAAAAAAAGAGCAGGTTTTAGAGATATATAAAGATGATTCACATTTTTTAAGAGTACTTCGACCTATGATTGCTACATCTGATTGTTTAATGTGTCATGCAAATGAAAAAGAGGGTGATGTAGTTGGTGTAATTGATCTTACATTCTCTTTAGATGAAGCTGATGAAACTGTATTTAGTACTATATCGTTTATTCTTTTAATATCTTTATCTGTTATATTTTTAACGCTAATTGCTGTTTGGTTGGTTGCTAAAAAAACAACAGATCCTCTTAAAGAATTACAGCATGAATTGGGTGAATTTTTTGCATTTTTATCAAATGAAAGAGATACTATTGAACCTTTTAAAGTACACAGTATGGATGAGATTGGAGAGATGGTAGTATCAATAAATGAGAATATAGAAAAAACAATAAAAGGATTGGATAAAGATTCTGAAGCTATTAAAGATAGTGCAAATATATGTGAACAAGCATCTATTGGTCATCTAAAAGTAAGAATTAACACAATTGCAAATAATCCTGAGATAAATAACTTAAGAGATATAGTTAATAATCTATTGGCTTCTCTTGATAGTAATATTGATAAGTCATTAAAAAGTTTAAATTGTTATTCAAATGATGAGTATAGCTGTAGGGTTGATTCATCTGGAAATACAGAGGGTGAGATTAAAAAACTTTTTGAGCAAGTTGATTTGTTGGGTGAAACACTTACTAAGTTAAGTGGTCAGAATTTATATAATGGAAAAGCATTACAACAAACATCAACAGAGTTTTCAAATAATGTTGAAAAACTAGCAGCATCATCAAAAGAGCAAGAAGAATCACTAAATCACACATCAGAAGCTTTAAATGCAGTGACGCAAAACCTACAAAATACAACAAAAAACAGTAAAAAAATGTCTCAATTTGCATCTTTAGTTACAGATTCTTCAAAAAAAGGTCAAGTATTAGCAACTCAAACATCAAGCTCTATGCAAAATATAAATGAAAAAGTAAATGCTATTAATGAATCTATAAGTGTAATTGACCAAATAGCATTCCAAACAAATATTCTTTCACTTAATGCTGCAGTAGAAGCAGCAACAGCAGGGGAAGCTGGTAAAGGCTTCGCTGTTGTTGCACAAGAGGTAAGAAATCTAGCAAGTAGAAGTGCTGAAGCTGCAAAAGAGATAAAGGATCTAGTTGAAATAGCTACTTCTCAGGCAAACGAAGGTAGTTTAATAGCAACACAGATGATTGAAGGGTATACAGTCCTAAATGAAAATATAACTTCAACAACATCTATAATTGATATCGTAACAAATGATACAAATGAACAAAGAGTTAAAATTGAAGCAGTTAATGAAGATTTAGAACGATTAGATGTTATCACTAAAGAAAATGCAAAAATAGCAGAGTCTACACATCTAATAGCACAACAATCAAAAGATATAGCACAAAAAATTGTTGATGATGCTTCAGGAAAAGGTTTCTCTGGAAAAGATGATGTAAAAATAAGAAAGAGTATAATCGATCCATTTTTTGAAGGTAAAGAAAGAAGAAAAATAGAATCTGGACTTAAAAATGAAAAAAGAGCAGCTAGGGGAACAAAAGCAGATAGAAAAGTTTAAATAAACTTTTCTACCATTTACCATTAGTCTTAACAGGTTTGAAATTATCATATACCCAAGGTACTAATAATCTATTTAAGGTACAATATATTGTATTTTAACTATAATACGCTTCCAATTTATTAGGTTAGCCCTAAATTGAGATAATATACCAATCAAGGAGGTCATCATGGCTTTAGATAAGGACGTAAAACAAGCGATTGTTTCAAAACATCAAAGAGATACAAAAGATACAGGTTCAGCAGAAGTTCAAATAGCAATTTTATCTGCACAAATTTCAACATTAACTGATCACTTAAAGTCAAATCATAAAGATCACCATTCAAGACTAGGTCTTTTAAAAATGGTAGGGAAAAGAAAAAGACTTCTTAAATACTTAAGAAGAACAGATTTCGCTAAATTCCAACAGCTAATTGCTGATTTAGGTATTAGAGCTAAATAGTAAATATTACTATAATAAAAGGGTAGCTTTACCCTTTTATCTTAAAATCAGATTACAAAAACAAATCACATTCAATATTAACCATTATATCATTTTCATTTAAGTACAATCCTTTTAATTATAAAATCTAGGATCATTATGTTACTAACAAAAAAAAGTGAATATGCACTACTTTCACTTGTATCAATTGCGAAAAGTGAACACCCAAAAAATGTAGATACACTTTCAACGGAATTAAATATTTCTAAATCATTTTTAGCAAAAATATTACAAAATTTAGCAAAAAATGATATACTTAATTCATATAAAGGTAACAATGGTGGATTTACACTAAAAAGATCTTGCGATGAGTTAACAATACTTGAAATAACAAAAGTAGCAGAGGAAAAAACACCTGCAGTTTTTGAATGTACAACTGGTACTTGTACATCAAGTATGGGATCTTGCAGTGTTTTTCCACTTTTAAGTAATCTACAAAATAAAATTAATGGGTTTTTAAATGACCTAACACTAAAGGATATTTTATAAAATGAAATTTTTTCACATCTCACATACAGATATGGATGGTTACGGCTGTCATCTTATCTCAAAAAAAATTTATAAAGATGGCTATTTTTTAAATGCAAATTATGGCTTAGAGGTAAAAATGTTTATTAAAGATGTTTTGTCAAAAATAGAGTTGTGTAGTAAAGATGAAGATATTTTATTTATGATTACAGATTTAAACCTAACAACAGATGAAGCAAAACATCTAAATAATAATATAAATCGTCTAAATGAAAATGGTTATAATATAAAACTGCAACTTTTAGATCATCATGGAACAGGACAAAAAAGTGCCGATAGATTTGATTGGTATTTTTTAGATACATCTAGGTGTGCTACGCTTATAACTTATGAATATTTCAAAGAGAATTACCCTGAGTTTGAAGAGTTGTGTGAAAAAAACTTTGATAAATTAGTACAAGCTATAAATGCTGCAGATATCTGGAAAGATAAAGATGAACTTTTTGAATATGGAAAAGTTATCATGTCAATGGTATCAAAATCACATGAGATAAATAATACGCTTTTCCCTGATAAAAATAGAGATTATAGATTATTTTTAATTAATAAGGCACTACTGTTTGTAGATCAAGAAAATGGATATATAAAACTTGACGAAAAAGTATATCACTTTAAAAAAGAGTTTTTAAATCAAACAGATAATGACAATACAATGGATAACTTAAGCTCAAGGTATTTAGTAAATTCACTTGAAGATAAAAAAGAAGATATGACTATTTTTTATGATGGACATAAGGGTTTATTGACATATGCTTTAGGAAGTATATCTATATCTGCAAATGCATTTTTAAAAGAAAATCCAGATTATGATTTCTTTATCGATATAGGAAGACGAGGAAGAGCTGGTTTAAGAGCTGATAATAAAATCGATGTTTCCATTCTTGCTCAAAAACTAGCAGGTGGTGGGGGTCATCCAAATGCTAGTGGTATGGCGTTGAGTGATTTTAAAGAAACTGTGATATATCAAGATGTACGAAAATATATGCAAAATAAACTTGATAAACTAAACTAAAATTATTTATACACTATGTAAAACTTTTTTACATAGTGCTATTATTTAAGTAAAAAACTATTCAGCTAATTTTAGCTATAATCACTAAAAATCATACACTATAAGGTAAATAAAAATGAGCGAAAAAACACCATTAGAAATTGCATTAGCACACTCAATGACAAAAGAGGAATACGAAACTGTATTAAGTATGTTAGGTCGTGAACCAAACTATACAGAGATTGGTATTATCTCAGCTATGTGGAGTGAGCATTGTAGTTATAAATCTAGTACAAAATATTTAAGAGGATTTCCTACAACAGCTCCTTGGGTGATACAAGGACCAGGGGAAAATGCTGGTGTAATTGATATTGGTGGTGGTTATGCTGCAGTATTCAAAATGGAATCACATAATCATCCAAGTTTTATTGAACCTTATCAAGGTGCAGCTACTGGTGTTGGTGGTATTATGAGAGATGTATTTACAATGGGAGCAAGACCTGTTGCATCTATGAATTTAATTCAGTTTGCTGGTATTGAAGGTAATAGCGAAACTGCTAAAAAACATAGATATCTTTTAAGAGGTGTTGTTGATGGTATTGGTGGTTATGGAAACTGTATGGGAGTTCCTACTATTGGTGGACAAACAGGATTTGAAGAGTGTTATGCTGGAAACAACCTTGTAAATGCTTTTAATCTTGGTATTTGTAAATCTGATGAGATATTTTTAGGGGTTGCAGAAGGGGTTGGTAATCCTGTAATTTATGTTGGATCTAAAACAGGTCGTGATGGATTAGGTGGTGCAGTTATGAGTAGTGCATCTTTTGATGAGGATAGTGAATCAAAAAGACCAACAGTACAAGTTGGTGATCCATTTACAGAAAAACTTCTTTTAGAAGCATGTCTTGAGCTATTTAAAACTGATTTAATTATTGGTATTCAAGATATGGGAGCAGCTGGTCTTACATCATCATCTTTTGAGATGGCTGGTAGAAGTGGTTCTGGTATGATTATGCACCTTGACAAAGTACCTGCTAGGGAAGAGGGTATGACCCCTTATGACTTTATGTTGAGTGAATCACAAGAGAGAATGCTTATATGTGCAAAAAAAGGTTGTGAAAAACAAATAATTGATATTTTTGAAAAATGGGAATTAAGTGCTGCAGTTGTTGGTGAAGTTACTGATACTGGAAATATGGAACTGTTTTGGCATGGAGAATTATGTGCTGATATACCTATTCAACCACTTAGTGAAGAAGCACCAGTTTTAGATAGACCAGTGGCAAAACCTGAATATTTAAAAACTATAAAAGATATATCTTTAGATAAAGATATCCCAAATCAAGAGGTGTTTGATAAACTATTTAGTGATATTGAGGTAGTTGATAAATCATTTATTTATAACCAATATGATTCAATGGTACAAACAAATACAGTTAAAGGTCCTGGAAAACTTGATGGAAGTGTTATTAGAATTAAAGAGACAGGAAAAGCTCTTGCTATGAGTGCTGATTGTAATACAAGATTATGTTATATAGATCCAGAGCTTGGAGCAGCAGCAGCTGTTATGGAAGCTGGAAGAAATGTTGCTATGAGTGGAGCTAGACCACTTGCTATTACAGATTGTCTAAACTTTGGAAATCCTCAAAACCCAGAAGTTATGTGGCAATTTAGAGAGGCTTGTGAGGGTATAAAATCAGCTTGTAAAGAGTTAAATACACCAGTTATTGGTGGAAATGTATCACTATACAACGAGACAAATGGGGTAGGGGTTTTCCCAACACCTGCTATTGCTACTGTTGGATTAAATGATGATATGAATAAAGTTTTACCATCATCTTTTCAAAAAGATGGAAGTACTATCTATATTTTAGGTGATACATCATCTGAATTTGGTGGAAGTTTATATATGAAAAAGCTTTATGGTAAAGTTGCAGGAACTCATCCTGAGGTTGATTTTAAAAAAGAGTTAGCTCTTTGGGATTTAGTAATTGAAGCAAATAAGGCTGGAGTTTTAAAATCTGCAAAAGATGTAAATGTTGGTGGAGTTGCAATCGCAATTGCAAAAATGTCAGTTGTTGGTAATATGGGTGCAAAAATCATAATGCCACTTCAAGATACAAAAGATATATTTAGTGAATCATTAAGTAGAGCTATTGTTGAGGTTGATTATGATGATGAACCAGCATTTGAAGAGTTTGTAGGTAAGCATCATATTAATTGTACAAAGATTGGAACTTGTGGTGGAGATATGATAGAGATAAATGGTATAAAAAAATCTTTAAATGACGCACAAGATATATATTTTAATACTTTCAAAAAAGTAATTGAACAAGACTTATAATAAAGATTTAAACCAACAAAAGATATATCTAGTTGGTGGTGCAGTAAGGGATAAATTACTCAATGTGCCATCATACGATAAGGACTATGTAGCTGTTGGTTTTACAAATCAAGACTTTTCTCATCTAAAACAGGTGGGAAAAGATTTTCCAGTTTTTATACAAGAAGATGGAAGTGAACTAGCACTTGCTAGAGTAGAAAAAAAAATCTCCCAAGGGTACAATGGTTTTAGTGTTGAAACAAAAGATATTTCAATAGAAGATGATTTAAAAAGAAGAGATCTTACTATAAATAGTATAGCTTTTAATGAAGAAACTTCAACATATATAGATCCATTTGATGGAATAAAAGATTTAGAAAAAAAAGTTTTAAAACATACTTCAAAATCATTTATAGAAGACCCTGTTAGAGTTCTAAGAGTTGCACGATTTAGAGCAAAGTATGGATATGATTGGAAGATACACCATTCAACAAAAGTTTTAATATATAAAATGAGAGATGAGTTAAAGTATCTACAAAAAGATAGAGTATACAAAGAGATTGATAAAGTGCTAGAGTTAGAAAGTAGTGATATGTTTTTTAATACATTATTTGAACTAGGTGTTTTAGATGTTGTTTTTCCATCAATTTATAAACTTACAACTTTGAAAGAAGGTTCAATATATCATATGGAAGCTACAGTTTTTGAACATACAATGATGGTATTAAAAAAGTTAAAAAACAGATCAAAGCTTTTAAAGCTAACGGCTATATATCATGATATAGCAAAACCACATTGTTATAGAGAGTATGGAAATTCTGCAAAACACGACAATAAACTTTTAGTAGAGGAGTTAATAGATATTCAAATACCTGTAAAACTAAAAAAGAAGATGCTTATAATAATAGAAAATCATATAAAAATATATATATTGAATGAGATGAAAGATTCAAAAAAAGCCACATTTTTTGAATCTTTTAAAAAGAATAGAGAGCTTTTTGAAGACTTGATTACTTTTGCTGATGCTGATAATCAAGGAAGAATTTGTCTTGAAAATAAAGAAAATCTTCCAAAAGAAAAGTTACTTTTAATCTTTGATACAATTTCTAACTATAGTCCAAAAAGCTGGATAGATTCTTGTGCTGATCTGTCAAATGATTCAATAAAACAACATATTCACAAATATAATATAGGTGTTGTGAAAAAGTACTTTTAGATTTTTTACACTATCTTATATTGATTTTATTATAGGGCTAAATGCCTTAGTACTAACACTTACACTTTGACCAATCTCTAAATTTTTCAATTCCTCATTACTAACTACTATTTCAACTAGTTGTTGACCAATTGCGACTATAGCAATATTTATTACATCTACTTTTATTATATCAAGTAATTCACCTTCAAAAGAAAATTTAGAACTTCCACTTGTTTTAAGAAGTATATCTTTTGGTGTACCATCTTTTATAATATTTCCATGATTTAATACAACTACTCTTTGTGCAAGCCTATATATCTCGCTTGGGTCATGGCTTACCATAATAGTTGTAGTTTCAAACTCCTTATGAAGTGTTAATATCTCTTGTTG
The DNA here is from genome assembly GCA_034718015.1 of Campylobacterota bacterium. GTDB lineage: Bacteria > Campylobacterota > Campylobacteria > Campylobacterales > Arcobacteraceae > JAIOSF01. Next base: position 31,911 of record JAYEMI010000093.1, read on the forward strand.
TAGTTTTGTTCTCATAGCTGGATCAAGAGCTGATAGAGGTTCATCCATAAGAAGTAATTTTGGTCTATTCATCATAGCTCTACATAAACTAACACGCTGTTTTTGTCCACCACTTAAGGTATGAGGTAATCTTCTTTTTAGTTCACTTAGCTCAGTCATATTCAATAGTTTGTTTACTAACTCTTTGTCTTTTTGAACAAATAATAGATTTTCCTCTACGCTCATATTTGGAAATAATGCATAGTCTTGAAATACGAATCCTATTTTTCTTTTTTGAGATGGAAGATATTTTTTCTCATCTTGCCAAATCTCTTCACCAACTTGTATAGTTCCACTAGTATTCTCTAGTCCTGCAAGTATCCTAAGAAGTGTGGTTTTTCCACTACCACTTTGTCCTGCAAGTGCTATAAAGTCACCTTGTCTGATATCCAAATTTATATCTAAATTCATCTCTCCATTTGCCCCATGAAGTTTTTTATTTATATCTATTTTTATCATACTTTTATACCGTTAAAGTTGCCCAAATTTTATCATTCTGTAAAGCTTCATTTAGAAGTTCACCTGTATGATTACATTTTATACCAATATCTTCAAGTTCTTTTACTACATCATACTCTTTGGCACAAACGATACATGAGCTAAATTCAACTCCCTCTTTTTGAATATCTTGTACCTTTTGTCTTATTTGCTTATTCGAACTAGCAACTTTTATAGATGCTCCCCAAAACATTACATCTACTCTTTTCCAATATCCTCTTGGAATTGATACGCCACCATAAAGAAGTGGAAATTCTAGTATACTGTCTATATTATCTGTTGATATTATTATCAATAAATTTTCTTTTTTCATAACTAATCCTATATAAAACTTTTTTTCTGTTTACCATTAAAAATATAAACACTAAGAAGTACTAAAAAGCTAATAACCACCATAATAGCACTATAAATATGAGCTTTAGTATAATCCATAACTTCAACAAATTCATAGATAGCAACTGATGCTACTTTTGTCTCCTCAGGTATACTTCCGCCCAGCATCAAAACAACACCAAACTCCCCAACAGTATGAGCAAATGTAACAATAATTGCAGTCATTAAAGCTGGTTTGATATTTGGTAGGGCTACTTTTAGTATCGTTTCTATTTTACTTTTCCCTGCACAATAGCTAGCTTCTAGCATATTTTTATTTATACTTTCAAAGCCACTTTGAAGAGGTTGAACCATAAATGGTAAGCTATAAAAACAACTTGCAACAACAAGCCCAGTGAAATTAAACACTAACTGAATTCCAAATGTTTCTTCAAAAAATAATCCAATTGGTGAGTTATGTGAAAGTGCTACAAGTATATAAAATCCTAAAACAGAAGGAGGTAGTACTATAGGAAGTGCTGTTAAACTCTCCCAAAATGGTTTCATTTTTGATTTTGTTTGAGACAGATACCAAGCAAGAGGAACACTAATAATAAATAAAATTAGTGTAGTTATCCCTGCTAGTTTAAATGAGAGTAAAAAAGGTTCAAACTCAAGGCTTTTAAGTATCTCAATCATCTAGTACTTCACTTATAGATAGTTCACTTGCTTTTATAAAAGCAGTAACTTTATCTCCAACTTTTAAATTCATCTTTAAAGAGGAGTTTAGTGTGATAATTGACTCTAATGTAGTATCAAAAAAGTTTAGGTTTATATTACTTAAAAGTTGTCCATTATTTATATCTGTAATAGTTGTTTGAAGTTTATTTGAATAACTAACCTCTCCAATAAAATCTTTTGCAATTGCTATATGTGATGGTTTAATGATAAGTTTCACTTTTGTACCTATTTGAATATCATTAGTTAAATCCAAACTCATCATAGATAAAGTTTCACTATAACAATCAAACTTTACTATATGTAAACTATCACAATTTTCTATTTTCTTTACAGTTGCTATTAAACTACTCATGGTATTAAGTATCCATACTTTTTAAAAATCTCTTTTGCTTTATTTGATAGTATAAATTCATAGAAAGCTTTTGTTTCACTACTGTTTTTTGAGTATTTAAGTATTACAACTCCTTGGTTGATTGGTGTATAAAGTTTAGGGTCAACATCTATCCAATGTACATTTTTTATAAATTTTTTCATCTTGGGGCTATATAGTGATGACTTTGCTATTATCCCTATATCTGCTGCCATTATAGCATAAGAAACTGTTTGAGATATAGACTCACCATATATTATTTTGTCTTTTATTTCATCATAAATATCACTCTTTTTGAAAGCCTCCATAGTTGCTTTTCCATATGGTGCAGTTTTTGGATTTGCTATTGCTACTCTTTTTACAAGTTTACTTTTTAACAACTTAATACCATGCTTGAAACTTCTTTGATTATTACTAAGTAGAGCTAAACCACCTTGAGTATATATAATAGGTTTAGTTAAAGCTACTTTATCTTTGTAAAGTGAATTTGGGTATTTCATATTTGCAGACATAAAAAGGTCATAGGGTGCTCCATGTTTAATCTGTGCAGTTAGTTTTCCACTACTTCCTAAAGTTACATTAACCTTTGTATTTGGATAAATTTTATTGAACTCTTTTTTTAGATCATCTATTGCATAACTAACATTTGCAGCAACTGCTATATTAATAGTACTTGCACTAATTGAGCTAACAAATAAAATAGTTCCTAATAATAATTTTTTGTACATATATTTTCCTTGACTTACCTATTGTTTAAAATTAGTTCTTCATAAATATTAGCAAGAAGTGTACCGTTGTATATCTTAATAGATAATGAAGTTGTATTTTATAAATTAACACTAAATAGAAGCTCTTTTTTAAGTAAAATAGTTCTATCATTAATAGTTTGTTAATACAACTTTCATACAATTTAAAAAATAAGGAGGCTTAAGTGATTGATGCAAAGAATCTAAAAAAAGTTTATACAGTTGGTGAACTTGACCTTATAGTAATAGATGATCTCTCTATTACTATACAAGAGGGTGAGTTTATCTCATTTATTGGTCCAAGTGGAAGTGGAAAATCTACAGTTTTAAATATGCTTGGATGTCTTGATACTCCTACAAGTGGAAGTGTAGAGATAAATGATCAAGAGATAACAAAATTAGATAAAACAAAATTAGCTAATTTTAGAGGGGAACATATTGGATTTATATTTCAAAGTTTTAATCTTATTCCTGTTTTAACAGTATATGAAAACATAGAGTATCCACTTATTATGATACAAAACCTACCTGAAAATGAAAGGAAAATAAGAGTTGAAAACCTTTTAAAAGAGGTTGGGATGTTTGAACAAAAAGATAAAACTCCAGACAAAATATCAGGTGGACAGATGCAGCGTGTTGCAATAGCAAGAGCTTTAGTAACAAATCCTAAAATAGTATTTGCGGATGAACCAACAGCAAATCTAGATAGTAAAACAGCTCATATGATAATTGAGCTTATGAAAAAGATTCAAAAAGAGCATAATACAACTTTTGTATTTGCAACTCATGATGAAAAAATAGTTGCAAATGTAGATAGACTTATAACATTAGAAGATGGAAATATTGTTGAAGATAGGAGAGTATAGTTATGAATAATCAAATTAATATACTGAAAATTTCATATAGAAATTTATTAAGAAACCACAGGCGTACACTTTTAACTGCTTCACTTATTACCCTTGGTGTTGTATTTGTTTTAGTTTATACTGCTTTATCTGGAAGTTTTAAAAACTATATGGTTGGTCAAATTACCGATTCATCTATGGGACATATCCAAATACATAAAAAAGGTTTTATAGCTTCAGTTGAAAATCTCCCACTAGATAAAAATCTAAATGAGAAATCTATAGAGTATCTTGAGCAGTTTTTAAAGAAAAGTAAATATATAGAGAGTTACTCATATAGAATAAAATTTGGAGCTGCATTTTCGAACTTTGTAAGTACTACAAATATAAGATTAAATGCGATTGATCCAAAGATGGAGTTTGAAACTTTACCTGCCTTAAAAGATAGGTTTATAGATTTTACACAACTAAAAGATGGTGAGATAATAGTACCTGAATTAATTGCAAAAGGGATGGATGTCAAAAAAGATGATTCAATTGTACTTGTTGCAAACAATAAAAAAGGTAGTGTAAATGGTATCAATCTAAAAGTTACAGCACTTGTAGAAAGAATAAGCGGACCTGGTGGAAGAGATGGGTATATCACAATGAATGATGCAAAAAAAGTGTTGCGTATTGATGGTGTAGAGGTGAGTGAGATAGTTGTAAGACTTCACGATAACAAGATGTTAAAAGAGGCTATGAAAGAGTTAAGTCCAATTTTAAAGAAACTAAATAAAAATGACAAACCAGCTTTTGAGATACACACTTGGGAAAAACTTAGTCCATTTTACAATATAGTTAAAATGCTTGATATTATGAATTTAGCTATTCAAATAGTACTTATATCTATAGTGCTTATCTCTATACTAAATGTGATGATAATGAGTGTATATGAAAGAATAAGAGAGATAGGAACTATTGCAGCAATGGGAACACCACCAAAGACAATAGTAAAACTATTTTTAACTGAAGGTTTACTTTTGGGTATCTTAGGTGCAGTTCTAGGTGGAGTGTTGTCTTTAGCAATAGTTGAGGTACTAAATATGATACAAATAACCTATAGCTTTGGAAAACAAAGTAACCTTATACTTGAACCAGTATTGGCTTTTAAAGATGTTATAGTTGTTGGAGCTATAGTTATATTTATATCTTTAATAGCATCAATAAGTCCAGCAATTAAAGCTTCAAAGCTTGACCCTGTTGAAGCATTGCGTTCAAATTAATTAAATTAAAAAAGGAAAAAATTATGAGAAACTTAACAAAAACAATAGTAACTATGACAGTTTTAAGTACACTTAGTTTTGCAGTACCAACTGCTAAAGAGAAATTTAATAAAGCCGATATAAATAATGATGGTGTTTTAAGTTCACAAGAGTTTTATGATGACCAAGCTAGAAAGATGGATATGAAAGTAAAAGAGGGAAAAGCTCTAAAAGGTGTCTCAACTGCTCCACAATTTGATATGGTAGATAAAAATAAAGATGGTAAAGTTACTTTTCGTGAGTATGATAAGTTTCATAAAGTTAGACAAAAAGAGATGGTAGATATAAGAAACAAAGGCGAAAAATACTCTCAAAGTAAAGGACAAGGATATGGGTATGGTAGGTAAAACACTATTAGCTTCACTACTTCTTACATCTTCTTTATTAGCTGCAAATTTACTAGAGCAAATAGATAAAAAGATGGCACCTGGTAGTAGTGAAAGCTATAAAAAACTTATAAATATAGAACCAGATGGAACAAAAAAAGAGTTTTTACTTTACCAAGCAAGAAAAGGTAGCGATAAAATGGTATCGGCTTTTTTAAAACCAGAATCAGAAAAGGGTAGAACAACACTTAGAGTTGGTGATAATATGTGGTTATATCTACCAGAAGTTGGTAAAGCAATACGAATTACATCTATGCAAAGTGTAGTTGGAGGTGTGTTTAACAACTCAGATATTATGAGACTTGATTTTGGAACTGAATATGATATCGTAAGCCAAAAAGATAATGGTGATGAGATAGTAGTAGTTACTAAAGCAAAAACAGATACTGTAGCTTATGATAAACTTATAATGAAAGTTGATAAAAAAACAATCACACCAAAAGAGATAGAGTGTTATACCTCTACAGGTATGCTTATAAAAACACTTTATTATAAAGATATAAAAGATTTTGGAGATGGTATCATAAGACCTGCAGTTATGGAGACTAAGTCTCCACTTTATAAAGGGTATAAATCTATCATGGTCTATGGTAAAATAACATCAAAAGAGTTTAGTGATGAATCATTTACACTTGAGAACTTATCAAAAGTTGAGAACTTACGAAGGTAGATGATGAAAAAGGTATTGTTTAGTTTAGTAGTGATATTTTCTACACTATTTAGTAGTGATTATGAATTTGATTTTGATGATTTAGAGCAGATTGAAACAAAATCTTATGAGTATAATGGATATCTAAAAGGTGACTATAAATATCAAATTAAAGATGAAACTTCACAAGATAGCTATCTTGGTGAGGTTTTTTTAAACTATAAATACTTTAAAGATAAGTATACATTAAATTTTGATTTTATCTCAAATTATGAAAATATAAATACACAAGAGGAAGATACTTATACAGTAAATCAAGCTTTTATAAACTATAAGCATGATGAAAATCATCAAATTTATGTTGGTAAAAAAATAGCCAAATGGGGTAAAGGATACTACTTTAATCCTGTTGGGTTTATAGATAGAATTAAAGACCCAAATGATCCAGAAGCAACTAAAGAGGGCTACACACAGCTGAATTACAAATACAATAAAGTGCTTAATAAAGAGTTGCAAAATATATCTTTTGATGCTGTATATTTAAGAACTACAAAAGAGTTCAACGATGATATTTATGAAAAAAATTCAAATATAATAGCTCTTAAAACCTATATGTTGTATAAAAATATAGATTTTGATTTGGTTTATCTTTATAGCGATAAATCTGAAAATAAAATAGGGGTAGATTTTTCTACAAATATAAAAACAAATTTTGAAGTTCACGCAGAGTTTGCAAAATATGATAATGGTTATTCATCTTATCTTTTAGGATTCAAATACTTAACACAAAATGATTTAACTGTATTAAGTGAGTATTACTACCAAAAAGAGATACAAGAGAAAAATATACCTTTTTGGGATAATAGATATTTTTTAAACTCAATTACACAAAAAGAACCTTTTGATATATTATATTTTAGTATTTATTATAAAAATAGTTTAAATATAAACGATAACTCTTTTCAAAATAGGTTAGGAGTTGTTTATACAAAGATAAAAAATCTTAACATTGAGATCTCAATATCCAAAAATACAGGAGATGAGAAAAGTGAATTTGGAACTAAGCAAATAGAAGAAATGGGATGGTTAAGTTTGAAATATAGCTTTTAATTACTCTGAAAAATTACTAAAAGAAGCTTCTACACTAGATATAGTTTTATAGTTTGTTTTTGTAAATCTTACATTTTTAGTTTTAAGATCACATATGGCAATTTTAAAACTAGACCCCATAAATGGCTCTACAGTGCAGATGATTTTATCTTCAATCTGTCGTGTTAAATGGATAGTACCTTTTAAAGATGAAAAGAAATATTTTGGATAACTTAGTGGTGTTATTTCAACTATAGCTATAGATTCATGATTTTCAATAGTTTGTACTACAACCATAGCATCATCATAACTCTCAAATTGAACACACCAGTCATCAAATATTTTGTTGAAATGATGCAAATCTTCATCAAGAAACCCTCCTGCTAGAGATTGTAAAGCAAAAATAGACATATTTTACACCTTGAATATATTAAGATAAAGGAAGAGTTATATCAAACTCTGCGCCTCTATACTTTTTATTTTCATACTCATAAGTTGTGTTTTTTACCACAATAGTTCCTACCATACCATCAACAACAATTTTATAAGTCATACTAAGTCCCAATCCTGTCCCTTTTGATTCTTGTTTGGTTGTAAAATATGGTTCAAAAACTTTAGCTAATAAATTTTCAGGAATACCACCAGCATTGTCTTTTATAGTTATGATAGCTTTTTCATTAATACTTGATGTTTTTATAAAAACTAATCTATTATTTTTAATATTTTCTTTTAAAGCATCACTAGAATTATTAAAAATATTTATAAAACATTGTATTAACTCATTTGCGTATCCATCTATCTTTATATTTTCTTGCAAATCTAAAACTAAATTAATATGGTTGCTTTTAATAGCACCATCTACTAGATGTAGAAAGCTTGTTATGTTATCTTTTAATTCAAATACAACTTTTTTCCTATCTCCTTTTATGAAATTTCTAAAATCATTAATAGTATCTGAAAGATAGACAGCATTTTTATTTATTAATTCACAATTTTTATAAAACTTTTCATCTGTTAATAAACCATATTCTTTTTCAATCTGCATACCAGATGAAGCAGCTGTAATAGAAGACAATGGTTGTCTCCATTGATGTGCAATATTTCCTATCATCTCTCCCATTGCTACATGGTTTGCTTGTTGTGTGATAATACACTCTTGTTTTTTTACATCTTTATTTAATTTTTCTTTTTCTGTTATATCTTTTATATAATATATTATTCGTATTATATTATTTTGCGTATCTTTTAAAAGAGATAAAGTTAAATCTGTAACTACAGTATCATTTTCTTTATTTACAAAGTTTATTTGAGAATTATGTTCTTCAGATTCTAGTAGCTTTTCAATATTATCTTTCATTATTAAATGGTCTTCAGGTGTAAATAAAATATCTATATTTTTATCTATAGCAAAATCAGAGTCATATCCAAACAACTTTTGGGCACTTCTATTCCAACTAACAATCTTCCCATCTATATCTGTTGTGATAATACAATCATGAATTTGCTCTATAATTTGTGCCTGTTGAGATAGTTTAAACTGTGTCATTTTAAGTTCAGTTATATCTCTACCTGAACCTACTGTACCAATAATATTTCCGTCATCATCATAAAATGGTGCTTTGTTAACTTCTAAATAAAACAACTTACCTTTTACATTTCCATACTCTTCAAATTTCATAGGTTTGTTTGCATCTATTACTACTTGATCACTATTGAAGCATAGCTCACCAAAAGTATGCCAGTCTGGTATATCTTTGTATTTTTCTCTTTCCCTTAGTGCAAAAAAAACATCGCCTTTACCTATTGGTTCATTTACATCTTCTGCCATAAGTAATCGATCGCAAATAGCTTTGTTTGCATAGATATATTTTCCATTAATATCTTTTATCCATAACATATCAGGTAAGTGCTTAGTTAATAAAGTCAATAAACTTAAATCCATTTTTGATAGGTTCTCAAGGCTATAAGGCATAGTAACACACTCCAATTAATCAACAATTTTGTTATTTTAAGTTTACCATATATTTATTGAAAATATTGCATAATATTGTAAAAACATTCAAAAAGAACTAATTCCTTTAAGTAAATTTTATAATTATTTTACATTGATATTGTATAATATCATATAATAATCAAGGAATTATATATGAAATCATTTAAATTATCATTAGGTATATCAATAGTAACTACATTACTTTTAGTAGGTTGTGGTGATTCTTCAAACTCTAATACCACTAAAGAATCAACATATACAGATGTAACTGTAGAAAGAGGACCAGTTATAGGTGCGTATGTTGTAGACAACAATGGAGTAAGAGCTTATAACTTAGGTGAAGGGCAATATAGATTTCAATCAACTCCATCATATCCAATTACTGCGTATGGTGGATATATAGATGTAAACAGAGATGGGACTATAGATAATAATGATACAGCTCTTAATATTCCTTTGAGTCTAAATGAACAATCAAGAACAAAACTTACTTTACTTACTACTATTGCTCAAAATGATGAGTTAAAAGAACAACTAATGAGTATATATGATATAAGTGAAGAGGAGTTATATTCTCAAACACCGTCAACATCTCTAAAAATATCCGTTTTATCTGATGTGCTATTTAAACATTGTATTGAAAATAATATCACTACAGATTCTATTGATAATCAAGCCTTGCAAACACTTCAAACTGAGGTTGATTTATTATTGGTTTATAGTGAATCTATAGATGCTTCTATTGAAGAGATTGCAACTCAAAATGAGATTAATTTAATAAATGACTTAAATATTACTTTAAATGATGTTAATATTACAGCTATTCAAAATGAGATTACACAAAGTACCACATATCAACAACAAAATACAAGTGTTATGTTAGATTCATTTCCAAATGCAGAACTAACTCAAGAAGATAAAGATGGTTTGATTTTCATGTATCAAGAGGAGAAAGTGGCAAGAGATGTATACTTAGCTATGTATGATATATGGAACATTAGAATATTTTCAAATATTGCAAGTGCAGAGCAAACACATATGGATTCAGTTAAAGCTATTTTAGAGAAGTATGAATTAGAAGTTCCTGTATTGAGTGATACAAGAGGAGTGTTTGACCTGGAGGAGTTACAAGAACTATACAACACCTTAATTGTTATGGGAAAAGTGTCATCAAATGAAGCTTTAAAAGTAGGGGTACTTGTAGAGGAAACTGATATAGCAGATTTGATAGAAAGAATGGAAGATGCCCCAGATGATATAAAAACAGTATATCAAAGTTTATTAAACGGCAGTTATAATCATTTAAATGCTTTTAATAAACAAGTAAGATGATATTTAAGAAAAATGAAAACTCAATAACTTGTGCTACAATAGGGTTTAGATTTTAAAAAGGAATTTTAAATATTATGCAAAATATAAATGAATTGATAAAAAAAGTAATCAATGAAGAAACAATAGTCAAAGCTACTTTAAGTGGTATAAGAAAAAGGGGTGAAAAAACTTTCAATAAAGTAACTATAAAAAAAGTGATTATTAAAAATGAAGAGAAACATCAATTTGAATATTTTTATGATACAAATGTAGAGCACAAAAATTTTAACAACGATGAAACTACAACAGAGATGTCTAGTTTGATTGAAACATATTTTAAACAAGCTGTAATTAATACTATCGATCACGATTATCAAATTTTAATCAGTAAAAAAGGGGTAGCAAAGATACTTAAAAAAGCTGCAACAAGGGTATTTGAAGAACCATCTCATAATAAAAAGAAAAAATATATTTTAAATGAAGGTGAATTAACACCATTTTTAATTGAGTTAGGAATTATGACAGCACAAGGAAAAATAGTAAATTCAAAATATGATAAATTTAAACAAATTAATCGTTATTTAGAACTTGTATCTGATTGTATTCCATATTTAGATAAGAATAAAACAATCAGAATAATTGATTTTGGATGTGGTAAAGCATATCTTACTTTTGCATTGTACGATTATCTTGTGTTAAAAATGGGATATAATGTTGAGATTGTTGGATTGGATTTAAAAGAAAATGTTATCACATTCTGTTCAGATTTAGCGAAAAAGTTAAAGTTTGATGATTTAAGATTTGAACAAGGAGATATTAAAGGGTTTAATCAATTTAATAATGTAGAGATGGTTATCTCTTTACATGCTTGTAATACTGCAACAGATGAAGCTCTTGCAAAAGCTGTGAATTGGGGAGCTAAAGTTATTTTAGCGGTTCCATGTTGTCAACATGAACTACTAAAGAAAATCAAAAATGAGACAATGATTCCTATGATGAAATATGGAATTATAAAGGAAAAACTATCATCTTTAATTACAGATAGTTTAAGAGCAAATGTATTAGAGATCATGGGTTATCGTACTCAAGTTCTTGAGTTTATAGACATGGAACATACACCAAAAAATATAATGATAAGAGCTTTTTTTGAAGATACGCCAAATATAAATAAGGCAGTGAAACAATATCAAGAGTTTAAAAACCAATGGCAAATCTCTCCATATATAGAGCAGGCTTTTGGAAAAATATTGACCAATAGACTTTCTTAGTTGAATAATTTCAGATGATTTGAATACTATTTTACTAATTATTTAATCATATATGGTATTATTTCACAAAAAAGGATTTATAGCATGTTAGACTGGGATTATCAATTAGACATTATATCAGAGTATTCAAAAGACTCTACAGGCGCAGTTAATGCAAGTAAAGTTTCTATATTATCACTAAAGGATGGAACTATTCTTAATTCTGTAGATCAAGATAACTCTTTTAATATATCCCAAAATGAGGCTAGAGTTATTGCTAATATTTTTAAAACAAAAGAGTTTACTGCTTTTAAAAGTGATGGTATAACTATAGAGGATATAAATTATAAGTTTATAAATAGCGTTGATGAAAGAATAGTATTTGCAAAAAAAGAGTATGTAGGAACACTCTCTATGCAAAGTACTAATACTACAGTTATTATAGGTTTTACCCAAGATGGATATCATCAAAGTAATACAAATTTGGCTATTAAAAATATTGTTAAATACTTTGAACAAATAGATCTTTAAAAAATTATTTTCTTATAATATCATACTCAAAAGGGATATTATATTTAAATACACTATTATTTATCTCTTTATTTTGGATTATATTAGAAAAATCAATAGTTACTTTATTGTCAATTTGATCTTTATATTTTATTGATTGGATGATATTATTTTTAATTATAAATTTATATGTAGTATTATACATATTTGATTCGTATAGATTTTCTGATACTTTTTTTGAATCTTTTATCATATTTATTATATTTAACTCTTTTTCAAGTTTAGAGACAATAGCTTGTTCTAAATCTGGCTCTATTATAGCTACATTTGAATTTGTTACATAAACTTTTTTTTCAATAGGAGTTTGATACTCCCATAGAATCATAGCGGGTTTTTTTATATAAAACTTACCTGTATAAATTATCTCATCTCCTGAGTTATTTATAATACTTTGAGAAAAGTTTGCTTGAAATGTATCTATCTCTTTTAAATCATTTGCAAACACAAACAACATAGATAGATAAAATGTGAATAATATTTTGAACATGAAAATCCTAATTTTAAATTTTATAGATTCTAACATTTTTATATAAAAATATTGATAATGTTTTAAATAATAAGAATAAATATAGTGTAACTATAATTTAAGTATAATTCTAAAATGAATTACTTAAATATAGATACACAACACACATGGCACCCGTACAACTCTTTACCATCACGAGCAAAACTTCTTGCAGTGAAAAAGACATATCAACAAACTATAGTTTTAGAAGATAGTAGAGAGCTTGTAGATGCTATGAGTTCATGGTGGAGTGCAATACATGGATACAACCATCCTGTACTTTTAAAAGCTTTAGAAACTCAAGCAAATATTATGCCTCATGTAATGTTTGGAGGTCTTACTCATGAACCAGCTGTTAAATTATGTAAAAAATTAGCAGATTTGACAAAACTTCCTAGTGTATTTTTAGCTGATAGTGGATCCGTATCTGTTGAAGTTGCTTTGAAAACTGCTATTTTATATCAAAAAGCTAAAGGTAAACAATATAACAATAAAAGTGTATCTAAATTTATAGCTTTAAACAATGCTTATCATGGTGATACTTTAGGTTGTATGGGTGTGTGTGATCCTAAAACTTCTATGCACTCTTTGTATGGGGAGTATCTTCCATCAAATATCTTTACAGCTGTAGAAAATCTTGCAACTACTATTGAAAAATACCATAAAGAGGTAGCAGGTGTTATCCTTGAGCCAATTGTCCAAGGTGCAGGGGGAATGAAGATACACGATGCAAAGTATCTAAAAATTGCTAGAGAGTTATGTACAAAGTATGATTTAGTTTTAATAGCAGATGAGATAGCTACTGGTTTTGGGCATACTGGACTTATGTGGGGATGTGATCATGCTTGTATAACGCCTGATATCATGACAGTAGGAAAAAGTATAACAGGTGGTATGATGACACTTGCAGCTATGACGACTACAAAAAATATAAGCGATACTATATCTTCTAGTGAAGTAGGTGTACTTATGCATGGACCAACTTTTATGGGAAATGCTTTGGCTTGTAGTGTTGCAAATGCTAGTATTGATCTTCTTTTATCTTCACCTTGGAAACAAAGGGTAAAAAATATTGAAAATATCTTTTCAAAAGAACTAAAAGAGTTAAAAAGTCTTAATATAGTAAAAGATGTAAGAAATATTGGAGCTATTGGTGTAGTTGAGTTAAAAGATGATTGTTATGCCCAAAAAGTACAAGAGTATTGTGTAGAGCATGGTATTTGGATACGACCTTTTGGTAGTTTAGTTTATAGTATCGTTGCTTATACTATAAGTGATAAGGAGCTTTACAAAATCACTTCAACTATAAAAGGAGCTTTAGAGATAATCTAATAGCTCACTTAGACTCTCTATTTTATGAGTTGCATTTGAAAAGTCTTGAGTTTTGGTAAATTCATTTTTAACTGTAATACACTCAATACCAGCTTTAAATGCAGCTGTTAAACCTCTTTGTGAATCTTCAACTACAACTGCTTCATTTTTATTTGCTTTAAATATATCTAATCCTTTTAGATACGGTTCTGGATGTGGTTTAGCATTTTCATAATCCTCTTCACAGAGTACAAACTCCATAAAATCACTAATACCTCTAGAGTTATGTATAATCTCAAAATCAACTCTTCTTGAAGTTGTAACGATTGCCATTTTGTATTTTTTTTGAAGTTCATTTAAAACATCGTGAACATCAGGAATAGTTATATTTTCATTCTTTAAATACTCTTGATAATATATATTTCGTTGGTTTCTTGCTTTTGATATTTTATCTTCAGATATCCCTATAGCTTGTGCTTTTTCCCATGCAGTTCCACCTCTTGCCATAATTTTCATATAATCATCAAATTGTAAATTAAGATTAAAAAACTCTTTTAAAGTTTTTTTACTAGCTTCATAATACCAAGTTTCTGTTTCTACTAAAACACCATCATTATCAAATAGTATATATTTTTTCATATTTCTCTCTTTTTATTATTTTTTGTATTAAAATAAACTACCTTGTCCAATCTTTACATTTTGTTTAGAGATGCACTTAATTGAGTCGTTTCTTACACTATTTACAAGTGTTGAGACCTCTTCTATTTTTATTCTTTCATTAGGGTATGGTTTGAAAAGTTTATTTAGCTGTTCAAAATTAGTAGAGTTATCAAGCCACAAAGCCCAATCTTTTTTATCTAAGACTACAGGCATACGGTCATGTATTTGCTTTATTTTATCATTTGGTTCAGTTGTAAGTAGTGCACAATTTAAAAGATAAGTATTTGTTGAAGTATCATACCACTCATCCCAAATAGCAGCAAGTGCAAGATAGTCTTGCTTTGAATGTTTGATGATATAAGGGATACTCTCTTTTTTATACGGATTTTTTATCCACTCATATGAACCATTTATAGGGACAATTGCTCTTTTTGATTTGTATGATTCTCGAAAAGTTTTTTTTTCAAAGATTGATTCACTTCTTGCATTTATATTTATAGTTTTTGTATCTTTTGCCCAAGATGGTACAAATCCAAAATGTGCATATGTATATACGAAATTATTTAAAAGTATAGGAATATCGATAGTTGGAGCTATATTATATCGTTTGTTTAGAACTTTGATATTATCCTTAATATTTCCAAATATATCAATAGCATCTTTTTTAAAAGAGATATCATCATATATGGCTAGTCTTCCTGGCATACTACTTTAAATCTTTCTCTTTTTTTGTTTTAAGTATATTTCTTGTAAGTAATCCTAAAAAAAATATAGCAATAGTTCCATTTATTATGGCATTTAGAGTATTACCATCTATATAAAAACTATAAGCAAGATATGTAAAAACACCACTTATTATTACACACATTATTAGATTTCTATTACTCTTGAGTATAATGAATCTGTAATAGCTTCATTGTATGCATTAAAACATCGCTCAATAATTGAATCTATATCATCATCATCTTTTAAGGCTGTAACACCAGCACTTAGAGTGATATTAAGTTGATTTATACTTCTTCTTTTACCCATTGTTTTAGCTATAGATAGTGCACGTTCTATTGTAGAGTTTGGCATCATTATGTAAAACATCTCAGCTTCAAAGTATATAACAGTATCTCTTTTATTTAAACTATTTTTCAAATACTTCATAATACCCAAAACAAAGTTTTCTATAGTTGTAAATTCAAATAGTTTATTTTTTAAAGAGTTAAAGTTATCAATACCAATCATACATAATACAAAACTATCATTATTTCTTCTTACATTCTCTATCTCTTTTTCAAGTACTTCTTCAAATGGAGTAGCGATCTCTTTTAAAGCAACAACCTCTTTGTTTAATCTATCATTTTCAACCTCTAGTTTATTGACTTTTATAGTTGTTTTTTCTAGTGTTGATACTGTATTAACCAACTCTTTTGATGCACTAGATGCATTTTTTTGATATAGAGCTAGTTGTTTTTCAAGTTCAATAATTGTTTGTTTATCATTAACTTGATCTTCTACAAGCTTTTCCTTTTGTAATCTATTTGAAGTGATAGTATCTAAAATCTTAGTTTTAGAGATATCAATAATATTTTTTTTATCATCCTCCAAACTGATTGTTTTATTATGAACATTACCTTCCATAATATCATTGATTTTTATGATTTTATTATATCTTTTATATAGTTTATTATATTGTTTTGATAGTTCAATGTACTCTTGTTGTAAATCTTCATCTTTATTTTTAAAAGAATCAATTACATCGTTACTTTTTTCAATAACTTTATCTTCTTTAGTTTTTTTAGTCATAGCAATACTTATAATTACTGTTTTTGAACTAAGTTCATATTTAAATCTTCAAAGTCTTCTTTAAACTCTTCTCCTACTTCAAAACTACTCTCGTCATCTTTATCATATATCCAGTTTACTTCAACACTACATTTATCTTTATTGTCATTTATTAAATCAAAAATTTCAAAAAAATGTTTTGAACTACTAGAGTTAAAATATATTATTTCAATATTAAATATCAGCTTTTCAGATGGTAACTCTTCAAAAAATGATTCTAATAAATATTCAAGTGGTGCATAAAACTCTAATGTATTCTCAGGGTATGATTTACCCTCTATACTTATTAGTCCACTTTTTATATCTGTTATTATAGATGGTGAAAAATTTGTTTTTTCTATATTTAAATCTGTCATATTAAATCCTTAAATCACTTTTTTTATTATATTGTTTTATATCTTAAACCCAACAACAGTTACATCATCGTTTCTCTCTTCATCTTTTTGATATCTAAGTAAATTTTTCATCAAGATATCTTTTTGTTCTTCTTTAAATCTTATACCAAATCAAATATAAACTCTCTGCCCCCATAACTCAAATGCTCTATCTGGTATAAAAAACGAATCATCATTTTTATCAAGTATCTCTTTGTCTATTAGGCTATTTATTGCTGATTGCATCACATTTTTGGATAAGTTTTGTTCAATTAGTACATCTGCTTTAAATAAACCACTTTTATATTTTAGTATTAGCTTTAATGCTTTTTTTTGATTTAAAGTAAAAGTATCTAATAGTGCCCTGTACATTGCTGTTTTATAGTTTAGTATCTCTGTTAGGACTTCATCAACTATCTCTGTATCTATAATGCTCTCTTTAAACTTTGTATAAAGCAAAAAGAATATATGCTGCATAAGTTTTGTTTCCCCGTCACATAACTCATATATATGAGCTATAATATTTTCATCTACTTTTAAAAACTGTGAGACATATTTAAATATATCTTCTTTATCAATAGCTTGAAGCTCTATAGGAGTTGCAAGTTCATACATAGGAGCAGCATACTCAAACAGTGATGTTAACATATGTCTTTTAGACCCTAGAAATATATAAGAGATATTCTTACTTCTTTTATCTTGTAGATATTTTCTAAAAAGTGCATCTATTTTTTTATCTTTTATAGTTGATATTTGTTGAAACTCATCTATGGCGATCACTATTTTCTTACCTTTAGAGATAGTAAATATAGACTCAAAAAAGTCCTCAAGAAGCTCTTCAAACTTTAGTGCAGTCACTACAGGCTTTATGCCGTATTTCATAGTATTAGGATCAAAAGTTGGCTCAACTCTAGTTCTTTTAAACAAAGATGTTAGTTTTTTGATAGAGGTTTTTATATCATCTTTATAGGATGATGTTAAGCCTTGCAATAGTATTGTTGCAAAGTCTTCGGCTGATGTTATATCATATACATCTACATAGATACTCAAAATTTCTGGATTTGATTTTTCTAACTTATATAGTACTTCATTGATTAGTGAACTTTCACCAAATCTTCTCTTACTAAATATCACTAGATTGTTTGAGTGGTGTATAAATTCATTTATGTTAGCTATCTCTGTTTCTCTTCCAAAAAACTCTTTATCGCTTGCTATTGTTTCATAGGGGAATACATTCATAAAACACCTTCTTTTTTAGTATGTATAATTATATACTAAAAGTATTGTAACATAAGTATATTTAAAAATATACTTCATTTGCACAATAACATTTTTAATACTATTTGTCATATCTCAAATGCTATAACAGTAACATCATCGTTTCTCTCTTCATCTTTTTGATATCTAAGTAAATTTTCCATCAAGATATCTTTTTGTTCTTCAAATATTTTATCGTGGTTTTCATTGATTATATTTTTAAATTTTGTTTTTCCCATAC